>JAKCCP010000091.1 GCA_021841985.1 Pseudomonadota bacterium
GAAGGCCAGGCGCTGCTCGGCGGGCGGCGGGTCGAGATCGTCGGCACCGATATCGCGCGCGAGCCTCTGGCGCGCGCCCGCGCCGGGCTATACACCCAGTTCGAGGTCCAGCGCGGGGTGCCGATGACCGCGCTGGTCAAGCATTTCCGCAAGGAGCAGGAGGGCTGGCGGATCGCCGAACCGCTCCGCGCCATGGTCAGCTTCCGGGAGTGGAATCTGCTCGCCGATCTCCGCCCGCTCGGCCAGTTCGACACCATTTTCTGCCGCAACGTGCTGATCTATTTCGATCAGCCGACCAAGAGCCGGGTGCTGGAGGCGATCGCCGAGCGGCTGGCGCCCGATGGCGTGCTTTATCTCGGCGGCGCCGAGACCATTCTCGGCCTC
Organism: Pseudomonadota bacterium; assembly: GCA_021841985.1. The sequence continues at coordinate 385 of JAKCCP010000091.1, forward strand.
ACCGAGCGCCTCGTCGCCGCGCCCGGCGGGCACGGCGTCTATAGGCGCGCCAATGCCGCCGCCCCGTTGTCCACCGCCCCGTTGTCCGCCGCCCCGCTGTCCACCACCGTGTCGTCCGCCGCCGCCGTGTCCTTGGGGGCGATCGCCTCGGCGATGAAGGCGATCAACGCTTCCGCCGCCACACCCACCGACAGCCGCCCGGTATCGAGTCTGAGATCAGGGGCGGCGGGTGCCTCGTAACTCCCGTCGATGCCGGTGAAGCCGGGCAGGGTGCCGGCGCGGGCCTTGGCGTAGAGCCCTTTCGGGTCGCGTGCCTCGCAGGTCGCGACATCGGCGGCGATGTGGATTTCATGGAACAGATCGCCGCCGACCCGCCGCGCCTCCGCGCGCATCGCGGCTTGCGGCGAGATCAGCGCGACGATGACGACGAGCCCGGCCTCCGCCATCAGGCGCGCGACCTCGGCGGTGCGGCGCACATTCTCCTCGCGCTCGCGCGGCGAAAACCCGAGATCGGCGTTGAGGCCGGTGCGCAGCGTGTCGCCATCGAGCACCACGGCATCGATCCCATCGGCGAAAAGCCGTTGCTCGGCCTGGCGGGCCAGCGTCGATTTGCCGGCGCCGGGCAGGCCGGTGAGCCAGAACACGGCGCCGCGATAGCCTTTCGCCGCCGCGCGCGCGGTGTGCGAGACCGCGGCGTCGAGCGGGAACACGTGCTCGCGCCCGGCGGCGACGCCAAGGATGGGCGCGCCACCGACGATATGCTGGTGCCCGTCGACCAAAACGCCGCGCCCGCCGCCTTCGGGGCGGAAGGGATCGAACAGCACCTCCTCGGCCGCGGTCAGGGTGATGTCGGCGAACCCCTCCGGTGGCACTTCGGTGCCGGCCTCGGCGGAGAGATCATCGATCCGCACCACCCGTTCGATGGCGCTGACGCGGACCTTGTATTCGGCCGTCGCGAGGCGGAGCTGGAAGCTTTCGCCGAGGCGCAAGGGCTCCTGGCGCAGCCAGAAAATGCGGGTGGCGAGGCGCCGGGCGCGGAGCGGGGCGGCGCTCGGGTGATAGAGCAGATCGCCACGCGCGACGACCACCTCCGGCGCCAGCTCCAGCGCGACCGATTGGCCGGCGCCGGCGCTTTGCGCCGGTGGCGTGGGCCAGCCGGCGATCGCGGTGATCGTCGCGCGATGGCCGGCGGCGCCGATCGCGACGGTATCGCCGACCGCGAGGCGGCCGCTTTCGATGCGGCCGACGACGAAGCGCCGCTCCCCCTGGCGGTAGACATCCTGCACCGAAAGCCGGAGCGGGCCGGAGACCGCGGGCAATGGCCGGGGCAAGGCGGCCAGCGCCTCGGTCAGGGTCGGCCCGGTGTGCCAGGCGAGATGCGAAGAGCGCGCGGCGATATTGTCGCCGTGGCGCGCCGAGACCGGGATGACGGCGCGCGGCGTGATGTCGAGCGGGGCGAGGAGGGCGGTGAGATGGGCGGCGACAGCGTCGATCCGGGCGCGGTCGAAGCCGAGCAGGTCGGCCTTGTTCAGGACCACGATCACCTCCGCGACGCCGATCAGGCGGAGCAGCATGGCGTGGCGCCGCGTCTGGTCGCGCACCCCCTCGGTGACATCGACGACGAGCACGGCGGCGCTGGCGCCGGCGGCGCCGGTGATCATGTTGCGCAGAAACTGGCGATGGCCGGGGGCATCGACGATGACGAAGCCGCGCCCGTCCAGGGTGAAGGGAAGCCGTGTCGCATCGATGGTGACGCCCTGGTCGCGCTCGGCCTGGAGCGAATCGAGCAGGAACGACCATTCGATGCCGAGGCCGCGCTTTTCGCTGGAGAGCCTGGCTGCGTCGAGCTTGCCGGCGAGGAGATTATCGGTGTCGTGCAGAAGCCGGCCGATCAGCGTCGATTTGCCGTGATCGACATGGCCGACGATGACGATCGGGGTCGGCATCTCGGCGGCGGCCAGCGCGGGATCGAGGGGGACGTTCATGAAAGGCTCCTTGCCGCGCGCGCTCATAGATACCCCGCGACACGCAGCCGCTCGAAGGCGTCTTCGGATTCATGGTCCATGGCACGGCCGGCGCGCTCCGGCTCGCGCGTCGCATACAGCTCGGCGATGATTTCCTCGACGCTGCCGGCCTCGCTCGCGACCGGGCTGGTGATGTCCTGATCGCCGAGCGAGCGATAGCGCTTGCCATCGCGGGAAAAATAGAGATCGACGACGGGGATGTTCTCGCGCGCGATATAGCGCCAGATATCGACCTCGCGCCAGGCGAGCAGGGGATGGACGCGGACATGGGCGCCATCCTCGATCGGGGTTACGAACTGGTCCCAGAATTCCGGCGGCTGGTTGCGGACATCCCAGCGATGGCTCGCGCCGCGCGGGCTGAACACGCGCTCCTTGGCGCGGGTCGCCTGCTCGTCACGGCGGATGCCGGCGATGACCCCGGCCAGGCGGTGGCGCTCGATCAGGGTGGCAAGGCCGGCGGTCTTGCGCGCCGCCGAACGCGCCGCCGGCGGCAGGCTGGGGTCGATCTCCTCGACCGGCGGGCAGGTGCCGATGATCAGATCGAGCCCCCATTCCTTGGCATAGCGCTCGCGGAAGGCGTACATCTCGGGGAATTTCTTGCCGGTATCGACATGCATCACCGGAAACGGCACCTGGCCGAGAAAGGCCTTGCGCGCCAGCCAGACGCAGACATTGGAATCCTTGCCGAGCGACCACAGCATCGCCAGCGGCTTGAGGCGATGATAGGCCTCGCGCAGGATGAAGATGCTCTGACTCTCGAGATGGTCGAGATCGGTCATATCCGGGATCATTCGGGTGGGTGTCTCTCGCTGGAAGGGCTCATCGGCGGCCACGGTGCCCGGCTGGGGATATGTATTCGGGGACGTGTATACCGCATTCGGTCTTAATTTGTCCTGACCAGCGTCCGGCGCGGGCGTCCTCGCCGGGCGCGGTCGCGCGGGTGCAGGGGGCGCAGCCGATGGAGCGATAGTCGCGCACCGCCAGCGGATGCGGCGGCAGCGCCCGGGCGGTGAATTCAACGGCGATGCGGGCCGCGTCCCACTCGGCGAGCGGGTTGAGCTTGACCTTGCCGGAAGCCACCTCGATGAGCGGCAGGCTGGCGCGGGTGCTCGCCTGGAAGCGCTTGCGGCCGTTGACCCAGGCATCGAACGGCGCCAGCGCGGCGGCGAGCGGCGCGACCTTGCGCCGGGCGCAGCAGGCATCGGGATCGAAATGCCAGAGCTGCCCGGCCGGGTCGTCGCGCGCCAAGGTTGCCGGATCGGGGGTGATATCGCGGACGTCACTGAGCCCGAGATGGGCCGCGAGCTGCCGGCGATAGGCGAGGGTTTCGGGAAAATGCTGGCCGGTTTCAAGAAACAGGACCGGCGTTGCCGGATCGATCTCGGCGACGAGCGCGAGGAGCACGGCCGATTCGGCGCCGAACGACGAGACCACGGCGATGCGGCCGGGGAAAGCGACGGTGAGCGCATGGCGAAGCAGGGCGAGGCCGTCGAGCGGCGCGCCGCCGAGGGCGGGGCGAGCGCCGGAAGCGGCGGGCGGCGGCGGGAGGGACCGGACGGGTGAGGGCATGACGGCGGCTCGGCGAAGGGGAGGCCGGGTTTTAGAAGCCTTTTCACGTTCATGCAAGGTGGAATTTTGTAATAACGATATTTTCGTGATATATTTTTAATTAACGACAACACCTCACGCATCGGGTTATTGCGCTGGCCGGGCGGCGCGGCTGGCGCGCAAGGCATTGTAGCCGTGTTCGACGGCGCTCCGCTCGACGCGCGCGGTGCCGATCCCGGCGATCGCCACGGCGCCGGCGGCAAGCCCCCAATCGAGCGCCTCCTCGGGCGCCGCGCCGCGTGCCAAGGCGAGCACCATGGCGGCGAGAAAAGCATCGCCGGCGCCGACCGCGCTGTGGACCTCGGCTTCCGGCGCCGGGCGGCGGAGGACGCCGGTTTCGCTGGCCAGGATCGCGCCCGCCATGCCGAGCGTCACCACCACCATCCGCGCCGCGCCGGCATGCACGAGAGCGAGCGCTTCCGCCTCCTGCGCCGCCGGGTCGGGGAGGGCGCGGCCGACCAGGGTTTCGAGTTCGCGCAGGCTCGGCTTCAGTAGCGTGATGCCGTGCCCGAGCGCGGCGCGAAGGGCCTCGCCGGAGGTGTCGAGCACGAAAGCCTGACCGCGCGAAGCCGCCAGCCGCGCCGCCTCGGCATAGATCCCGACCGGAACCTCGCGCGGGAGGCTGCCGCTCGCGACGACATATTCGCCAGGCACCGCGGGGAGAGCGGCGAGGGCGCAGCGCCACTCGGCGTCCGACAGCGCCGGCCCTTCCGGCACGAAACGGTATTCGCGCCCGGTCGTCTCTTCGCGAACGGTGAACGATACCCGCGTCCGCCCGGCGATCGGCAGGCAATGATGCGGAACGCCGGCCTCCTGGAGCAATTCGCCCAAAAACCGCCCGGTGACGCCGCCCGCGGCAAAGACCGCCAGCGTCTCGCCGCCGAGCGCATGCACGACGCGCGCGACATTGACCCCGCCGCCGCCGGGATCGACATGCTCGTCATGGGTGCGAATCTTGTGGGTCGCGCCGAGCGCCGGGGCGGTGGAGACGAAATCGACCGCCGGGTTGAGCGTTAAGGTGACGATGCGCGGTGGCGTGAGGGCCATGACGCCGGTTTAGGGCGCGACCCGCATCCGGTCGACCACGTCCGTGACCCCGGCGGCGGACCAGGCGGCGTTTTCGGCGATGCGGCGGGCGGCGAGGCTCCGCACTGCGCCGGTGAGCGTGACCTCGGCGCCGTGGGTGGTGACGGTGATGCGCGAGGCGTCGATCTCGGCGTGGCGGGCGAGCGCGCGGCGCACGGCATCGCCGATATCGGGGGCGCCGGGGGCGGGGCGGACGACGATCCGGTTCTCGATCGCGACCACGCCGGCGAGCGGCTGCACCCGCGCCTCCACGTCCTCTTTCTGGTATTGCCAATCGACCGCGCCGATCAGGGTCACGATCCCGGCCTCGACCTTGACCTGGATCCGCCCCTCGGGAATCCGCGCGTCCCAGCGCAGCACGCTCGCGACGCGGTGGGCGATTTCCTCATCGGAATGGCGGGCCTCGGGCGCGAGGCGAACCGCGATCTCCTGGGCGAGGCCAAGGACGCCGCGCACATGCCAGACCGCGCGCTCGGCGGCTTTTTTCTCGGCGTAGCTCGCGACGAAGCCGCCCAAGGTGACGATGCCGTCACGGACATGGACGGTGATGTTCGTTGCATCGACATGCGGCGCCCATTCCAGCTCTTCGCGGACGAGATGGTCGAGGGTGAGGTCATCCAGGTGATCGGGCATGATTGGGATCTCCGAAATCACGTTGGGGAAGCGGTTTCTTCCGCGGCGCGGACGATGGCGAGGGTGCGGAGCAGGCTCGCCGGGTTGACGCTGATCGAGCCGATGCCGAGGCGGGCGAGAAACGCCGCGA
>JAKCCP010000380.1 GCA_021841985.1 Pseudomonadota bacterium
CGCTCGCCATGGGCCACGAGATCGTCGGCCGCGTGGTCAAGCTCGGCCCCGACGCCAAGGGCGTGAAACTGGGTGATCTTCGGATCGTCTATCCCTGGGTCGGCTGTGGCGAGTGTGCCGCGTGTCGGGCCGACGAGGACAATATGTGCCTCAAGCCGCGCAGCCTCGGCGTCTATCAGAACGGCGGCTACGCAACCCATGTGCTGGCGCCGCATCCGCGCCATCTCGTCGATCCCGGCACCCTCGATCCGGCGGTCGCGGCGACCTATGCCTGTTCCGGCATCACCGTCTATTCGGCGATCCAGAAGGTCATGCCGCTCGCGCCCGAGGAGCCGATCGTGCTGGTCGGCGCCGGCGGTCTGGGGATGAACGCCATCGAGATCCTCAAGGCGCTCAAGCACAAGAATATCGTCGTGGTCGATGTCAGCGCCGAAAAACGCGCCGCCGCCCTGCGCGAAGGGGCGAGCAAAACCGTCGATGGCACGGGCGAGGGTGTCGCCAAGCGCATCATGGAAGCCTGCGGCGGGCCGGTCGCGGCGGTGATCGATCTCGTCAACGGCACGGCGACCGCCCGGTTCGCGTTCGATGCCCTGCGCAAGGGCGGCAAACTCGTCCAGGTCGGCCTGTTCGGCGGCGAATTGTCGCTGCCGCTGCCCCTGATGCCGATCCGCGCGCTCACCGTCCAGGGGAGCTATGTCGGCACGGTGAAGGATCTGCGGGCGTTGGTGAAACTGGCGCAGAACGGTGGGATCAAGCCGCTGCCGGTGTCCATGGTGCCACAACGCGAGGCGAACGACGCCTTGATGCGGCTCCGCGATGGCAAGGTCACCGGGCGCCTCGTCCTGCGCGCGGAGGCAGCATGAGCACGCGCCGCGCGGTCGTTCTGCGCCGCCGCCCGGTCGGCGCGCCAACCCCGGATATTTTCGCGATCGAGGAAAGCGCCATTCCGACACCCGCCGAGGGGCAGGTGCTGACACGCACAATCTGGCTCTCGATCGACCCCTACATGCGTGGGCGGCTGTCGGACGCCAAATCCTACGCTGCCCCGGTGCCGATCGGCGGCGTCATGGAGGGCGAGACCATCGGCGAGGTGGTCACTTCCCGCGCGCCGGGCTTCGCGCCCGGCGATATCGTGGTGGGCCCGCGCGGCTGGGCTTCGCATCTCGTCTCTGACACCAAGTTCCTCACAAAACTGCCGCGCGACGGCGCGCCGCTCTCGACCTATCTCGGCGTGCTCGGCATGCCGGGCACCACCGCCTATTCCGGCATGACCGATATCGGGCGGCCGAAAGCCGGCGAAACCGTGGTGATCTCGGCCGCCTCCGGCGCGGTCGGCTCGGTTGCTGGCCAGCTTGCCAAGCGCGCCGGCGCCCGTGTCGTGGGCGTTGCCGGGGGCGCCGAAAAATGCCTCTACGTGCAGGAGACGCTCGGCTTCGATGAGTGCATCGACCACCGCGCCCTCGATCTCAAGGCGGCGCTCAACGATGTCTGCCCCAAGGGGATCGATGTCTATTTCGAGAATGTCGGCGGCGAACTTCAGCGCCTCGTGTTCCCTCGGCTCAATGCCTTCGGGCGGGTGGTGATGTGTGGCATGGTGGCGGAATACAACGACACCGAGCCGCGGCCGGGGCCGAACCTGATGATGGTGGTGCGCAATCGGCTGCACATCCAGGGCCTCATCGTCTCGGACAAACCCGAACGCTTCGCTGAATGGCGGGCGCTGGCGACGCCCTGGGTGCGCGACGGCAGCCTGAAATACCGCGAGGATATCATCGAAGGTCTGGAGAATGCGCCCGAGGCGCTGGTCGGCATCCTGGGGGGAAAAAATTTCGGCAAACTGCTGGTGCGCGTCGGCGCGGATCCGACGCCGCGCGCGGGTTAAATTTCTTCCCTTGCCGGACGCGGAGCGCTAATATCTCAGCGTTCCGTGGAAAAATTCCGGAAGAATAGGGAAGGAAACAACCAATGGACCGACGTATGCTGCTCCGCGGCTTGGCTGCGAGCGCGGTGGGCTTGGCCGCGACGGCGGCGCAGGCGCAAAGCGACCCCCCCGGCACCACGCCGCCGCCGCGCAACTGGGACGACCCCACCACCGTCATCTACCCTGATCCCGCCTTCGAGGTTTTCGATCCGCGCTTTGCCAAATACAACGCTGGCACGACTTCGCTCGAGCGCATCTGGACTGGGGCTGTGTGGACCGAGGGGCCAGTGTGGTTCGGCGATATGCACAGCCTGTTGTTCAGCGATATCCCGAACAACCGCATCCTGCGCTACGATACGATGACCAGTCAGACAACAATTTTCCGTTATCCCTCGGACTATGTCAACGGCAACACGCGCGACCGACAGGGCAGGCTGGTTTCCTGCGAACAAGGCGGGCGGCGCATCAGCCGCACCGAATATGACGGCAGCGTCATCACCATCGCCGACAGCTACCAGGGGAAAAAACTCAATTCCCCGAACGGCGTGATTGTGAAATCAGACGACACGATCTGGTTCACCGATCCCACCTACGGCATCGGCGGCGACCACGAGGGCAACCGTGCCGAGCCCGAACTGCCGCGCAACGTTTATCGCTTCGATCCGAAAACCAACAAACTCAGCGTCGTCGTCGGCGATTTCTCGATGCCGAACGGGCTCTGCTTCTCGCCCGATGAGAAAAAACTCTACATCTCCGATACCGGCATTCTCGGCGGGCCAGAACCCAAACACACCCTGGTCCGCGTGTTCGATGTCGGCGAGGATGGCAAACTCACCAACGATCGTGTCTTCCACGATTTCAGGGACGACGGCACCTATATCGCCGATGATATGCGCGTCGATGAGGACGGGAACCTCTGGTGCGCCGGCGGCTGGGGCCCGCCCAACATGAACGGCGTGCGCGTTTTCGCCCCTGACGGCACGCCGATCGGCGCCATCGTGCTTCCCGAAGTGGCCGGCAACCTCTGCTTTGGCGGCCACCACCATAACCGCCTGTTCATCGCCGCAAGCAAATCCATCTACGCGATCGACGTCGGCACCCGCGGCATCGAGTTGTGAGCGCGCCGGGATAAATCGATTGAGGTCCAGGGGCTCGGCCCCTGGCGGGAGGTCCAGGAGGGCAGCGTCCTCCTGGCCTTTCTTCCCGAATCTTTTAGGTCCTATCGTCCGAGATCACGCGAGGTCGAAGCGATCGAGGTTCATCACCTTGCTCCAGGCTGCCACAAAATCATGGACAAACTTTTCCTCTGCGTCCGCGCTCCCATAGACCTCCGCCAGGGCACGGAGCTGGGAGTTCGAACCGAAGACGAGATCGACACGGGTGCCGGTCCACTTGAGTTCGCCGGTTTTGCGATCGCGCCCTTCAAACACGTTCTTGGCGTCCGAGACCGTTTTCCATTCCGTCCCCATGTCGAGCAGGTTCAGGAAGAAGTCGTTGGTCAGCGCTTCCGGCCGCTGCGTCAAGACGCCGTGCGGGGTCTGTCCAACATTGCTGTTCAGGACGCGCATGCCGCCCACGAGCACCGTCATTTCGGGCGCGGTCAGGGTCAGCAATTGCGACTTGTCGACCAGCAACGCTTCGGCTGATACCCCATGGCTTCCCTTGAGGTAGTTGCGGAAGCCGTCGGCGATCGGTTCGAGCACGGCGAAGGACTCCACATCGGTTTGCTCCTGCGCGGCGTCCATGCGTCCCGGCATGAAGGGTACCGTCACGGCGTGGCCGGCATTCCTAGCCGCCTGTTCGACGCCCGCGCAGCCGGCCAACACGATCAAATCGGCAAGCGATATCTTCTTGCCGTCAGCCTGTGCGTCATTGAACGCGCGCTGCACACCCTCGAGGGTGTGCAGTACCTTCGCCAATCGTTCAGGTTCGTTGACCTCCCAATCCTTCTGCGGCGCGAGACGTAGGCGGGCACCGTTCGCGCCACCACGCTTGTCGGAGCCACGAAAGGTGGCGGCCGACGCCCAGGCGGTCGAGACGAGCTGCGACACGGAGAGGCCCGAGGCCAGGATTTTGTCCTTGAGCGCGGCGATGTCATCCGCGTTGACCAGGGGGTGATCGACGGCGGGGATGGGATCCTGCCAGATCAATTCCTCGGTCGGAACTTCCGGGCCAAGATAGCGTGCACGCGGCCCCATGTCGCGGTGGGTCAGCTTGAACCAGGCGCGGGCGAAGGCTTCGGCGAACTGGTCCGGGTTCTCGTAGAAACGCCGCGAAATCTTTTCGTAGGCCGGGTCGAAACGGAGCGAGAGATCGGTGGTCAGCATGGTCGGCGCGTGACGCTTGGTCGGGTCGTGGGCATCCGGAATGCTACCGGTGCCGGCACCACCCTTCGCGACCCACTGGTGCGCACCGGCCGGGCTTTTCGTCAGTTCCCATTCGTAGCCGAACAGGTTCCGGAAGAAATTGCTGCTCCATTTCGTCGGCGTGCTGGTCCAAGTGACTTCCAGACCGCTGCCGATCTGATCGCCACCCTTGCCGGTGCCAAAGCGGCTCCTCCAGCCCAGGCCCTGTTCCTCGATGTCGGCGGCTTCGGGTGCGGGGCCCACCAATGACGCATCGCCGGCACCGTGGGTTTTGCCGAAAGTGTGACCGCCCGCGATGAGCGCAACCGTCTCTTCGTCGTTCATCGCCATGCGCGCGAAGGTCTCGCGGATATCCCGCGCCGCGGCCCGGGGATCCGGGTTGCCGTCGGGGCCTTCCGGATTGACGTAGATCAGACCCATCTGCACCGCAGCGAGCGGATTTTCGAGATCCCGATCGCCGGAATAGCGCTTTTCACTGCCCAGCCAGGTGGCCTCGGCGCCCCAGTAGATGTCTTCTGGCTCCCAGATGTCGTTGCGCCCGCCGCCGAAACCGAAGGTCTTGAACCCCATCGATTCCAGCGCAACGTTGCCGGCGAGGATCATGAGATCAGCCCAGGAGATTTTCCGGCCATATTTCTGCTTGATCGGCCACAGCAGCCGGCGTGCCTTGTCGAGGTTGACATTGTCGGGCCAGCTATTGAGCGGGGCAAAGCGCTGGGCGCCGCTGCCCGCGCCGCCGCGGCCGTCGCCGATGCGGTATGTGCCCGCGCCGTGCCACGCCATGCGGATGAACAAAGGTCCGTAGTGACCGAAGTCCGCCGGCCACCAGTCCTGCGAGGTGGTCATCAGTGCCCGGAGATCCTGCTTCACGGCCGCCAGGTCGAGGCTCTTGAACGCTTCGGTGTAGTTGAAGTCCTTGTCCATGGGATTGGATAGGGACGAGTGCTGGTGCAGGATGTTCAAGTTTAGTTGGTTCGGCCACCACGCATGGTTCGACTTTGCGGCGTCGGCGGCGTGATGGAAGGGACATTTCGTTTCGGCTGACATGTATTTTGCCTTTGACAGTTTGCATCGACCGACCCGGCCCGATTGGGCGACCGAGTAGCGAATTCTATGACGCGCGGGTTCTATGATGCGTGGGTCGTCATGGACGTGGCGTGGGTCCCGCGCGCGGGGATGCGCTCGCGGTTGAAATGGGTGGGTTTCTCGAAGATCTGCCAGTCCTGCACGAGCAGCGGGCCATGCGGGCTGGCGGCGCGGCGGTTTTGGTTATCGCCGGCCGTGATGCTGGCGGAAGTGGTGGGCGGCGATCGATCTGCCATGATGGTTTCCCCTGGTTACGCCGGCCCGCCGCGCCAGGGAGGTGACGCGGCGCGGCACGGAAATTTCGCGGGGAGTGTGGCGTGAAACGCCAGGGCCGATCCAATTGATATTTCTGGCCATCGCCATCGACGGCGCCGATGGCCGAGCTCGCGCGGCCGGCGTTCAGAAAATCGGGCCGGCCTTGCCGTAGGGCACGACGATATCGGCGGGATCGGCGAGATTGAGCATGGCGCGGGCGCGCTCATCGAGCATG
>JAKCCP010000189.1 GCA_021841985.1 Pseudomonadota bacterium
AAACAGGAAGCTCTGGCCGCCATCGGGGCGGGCGTGCTCGCTCAGGAATTCCGGCGGCGCGTCGCTCAGGGCGAGGCCGCGGTTGCGGGCGAGCAGGGCGCGAAGCGCCGGGTCGGCGCCGAGATTGACCTTTTGGGCGATTTTCCAGACATCGAGGATCGGCGGCGTGCCGTTGAGCAGAACCGGCGTCTCGTTATCATTGGCGAAAAACGGATAGGTGACGGTCCCGAGATCGACACGGCCATGGGCCTGGAAGGCGCTGAGATAGCCGTCGAGGCCGATCTCCCGCGCGAAGGCGATCGCCGGCGGCGAGGCGTGCTCGCGCGTCATCGCCCGCAAAAGACAGGCGCCGTCGCCATGCGGACAGGCATCGGCGGTGAAGTTGGTGTGCCAGACGGTCTCCGCCCCCCAGCGGTTGCCCCGTGGCGGGTCCGGCGCTGGCGCGGGCGGCGCTGGTGATGGTTTCGGGCCGGTCAGGCTGGCGAGATCCCGCGTGATCTGGCCGAAAAACGCGCTCGCCGACGAGGTTCCGCCAGCCCCCGGATTGGATTGTCCATTGCTGGCGCAGGCCGTGAGCACGAGACAAGGTGCAAGAAGCACGAGCCACTTGTTGCGCGTGGCGATGTTTCGTCCCGATCGTGAGCCTCGGGCGTGCTGCATCGGAGAAATCCGGCCAGAGAGCACGGAACGCCGCTTGTTAAAATGATGTTACACTGTGATCCCGTAACGAGCCAGGACTGACGTTAACTTTTCGTTAACATTTTCGTGATTCCGAGCGTATCCAGCGCCGGCGCGCACGCCGCGCGCTCGCCGGCGGGTGGTTTCTGCTCTCGCTGACCCTCGGCCGCGCGCAGGCACGGCGGGCGGCGCGCGGGCCGATGCCGGGGCCTTGATCGCGGCTGTTCAAGCAACTTTCGATGGATATTTATTTTTGATTTTTACACCCCTCGCGTGTTACGATTAAAAATCACATCGCGAAATTTGCGAACCTGGGCCGGACGATGCGGGCCGGACGGGAAGAGCCAGACGGGAAGAGTATAGAGACAAAATGTCTGGATGGTTGCGCCTGACAGGGATGGTCGCTGGGGCGGTTGCGGCGTTTGGCTTCGGCGCGGCCGCGCAGGCCGGCACATGCATGATCGGGCCTGCGGTCGATTTCGCCGCGAGCACGGCGATCATCGATTGCACGGTTGCCGCGGCCGGCACCTACACCATCACCGCGATCGGCGCCAGCGGCGGCGGCGGCAATCCCGCGCCGGGCGGCCCCGGCGCGAAGGTCAGCGGTGATTTCGTCCTGAGCCAGAACGAGGTTCTGCAAATTCTCGTCGGCGCCGGCGGCGGTAGTTCGAACGGTGCCATTGGCGGCGGCGGCGGTGGCAGTTTCGTGGTGGTGGATGACGCGGGTATACTCACGCCGCTGATCATCGCCGGTGGTGGCGGCGGCGGCGGCATCGTCGGGGCTGGCGACGGCGGATTGGCTGGCACGAGTGGCGGCGGCGGCAATGGCGGCAGCAACGGCGGTGGCGGCGGCGCGATCAGTGGCGGAAGCGGCGGCGGCGGCGGCGGCTATAGTGGCAATGGCAGCAATGGGTTCGGCTTTGGCGGCGCGAGTTTCCTCGCCGGTGGCGCCGGCGGCAATGGCGGTCCTGGCGGCGGGTCGGGCGGTTTCGGCGGCGGCGGCGGCGGCGGCGATGAGGGCGGCGGCGGCGGCGGCGGCTACAGCGGCGGCGGCGGCGGGGTGAGTGGCGACAGCGGCGGTGGCGGCGGCTCTTTTATCGCGAGTTCGGCCACCGATCAGACCGCGACCTCGGGCGGCGGCGGCTACACGCTCACCGGCGCGTCCGGCAGCAATGGCGCGGTCGATTTTGTCCTGATCCCGACCACGCCGCCGGGTTCGGTTCCGGAACCGGCGAGTTTCGTGCTCCTGGCAACCGGCGCCATCGGTTTTGGCGTCATGCGGCGCTGGCGCCGCCGGATCCCGGCTGTGGAAGCTTAACAGGCCGCGAAAGACGCTTGCAACGGCGCGCCCTCCGGTCCATTTCCTTCTGAGCGGGATTTTTTGCGGAGCGAAGACGCCATGGGAAGCTTGAGCATCTGGCATTGGCTGATCGTCTTGATGGTCGTCCTGTTGCTGTTCGGGACCGGCAAGGTGAGCCATCTGATGGGCGATTTCGCGAAGGGAATCAAAGCCTTCAAGAAAAATATGGCGGAGGGCGACGACGCTTCCATGGAAGCCTCGGCGGAGCGGCCGCCGGGCTCGATCGCCGGCCCCGGGGTGAAGACCGCCGCCAAGGAAAATCAGGGGAGCGCCGCGCATCAGGGGTGAGCCGTCCCGAGGCGCCGAGGTCGCGCGTCTCCGTGCCCATGCCCCGGATGACCACCGCCGCGGCGGCGGTGGAATCGCTGATCGGGCATGGGCTGACCGCCATCTACGCCCTGCCGGGGGTCCATAATGACCCGCTGTTCGATGCGCTGCACGCGGCATCGGATCGCATCCGGGTCATTCATCCGCGGCATGAACAGGCGGCCGGCTATATGGCGCTCGGCGCCGCTCTCGCGACCGGCAAGCCGCAAGCCTTCTCGGTGGTGCCGGGGCCAGGGGTTCTGAACGCCGGCGCGGCCCTGCTCAACGCCTACGGGCTCGGCGCGCCGGTGCTGGCGCTGGTCGGGCAGATCCCGCAAAACGCCATCGATCGCGGCTATGGCCATCTGCATGAACTCCCGGATCAGCTCGGCCTGCTTCGCCATCTGACGAAACACGCCGCGCGCATCACCCATCCCGGCGAGGCGCCACGCCTGATCGCCGAGGCGCTGGCGAAGGCGCAGGCGGGGCGGGCGCGGCCGGTCGCGCTCGAATGCGCGATCGACGTCTGGGGGCGCGAGGCCCCCGTCCCGATGGTCGCGCCGCAGCCGCCCGCTCCGCTCGCCCCCGATCCCGAGGCGGTCGCCAAAGCCGCCGCCATGCTCGATCGCGCCGAGCGGCCGCTGATCGTGGTGGGCGGCGGCGCGCTCGATGCCGCCCCGGCGCTGCGCGCGCTCGCCGAGGCGCTGGCGGCGCCGGTGATGAGCTTCCGCCGCGCTCGTGGCGTGCTGCCGAGCGATCATCCGCTCGCGGTCTCCTGGCCGGTCGGGCACCGGCTCTGGGCCGAGGCGGACGCCGTGCTCGCGGTCGGCACGCGGTTGCATCTGCCGCTGTCCGTCTGGGGCAGCGATGCCGCGCTGAAGCTCATCCGTCTCGATGTCGATGCCGAGGAGATCGAGCGCTATCGCCGCCCCGATGCCGCCATTCTCGCCGATGCCACGCTGGGTCTCGCCGCCCTCGCCGAGGCCCTGCCGCGCCGCCGACGCCCGGCGCGCGCCGATGTCGCGGCGGCGCAGGCCTGGTTCGCCACGGAATTGACACGGCTCGCCCCGCAAATGGGGTTTCTCGGCGCCATCCGCGAGGCTTTGCCGGAAGACGGCATCGTCGTCGAGGACGTCACGCAAATGGGTTTCGTCGGTCGGCTCGCCTTTCCGGTCGCCGCGCCACGGCGCTATCTTTCCCCCGGCTATCAGGACAATCTCGGCTGGGGCTATGGCGCGGCACTCGGGGCCAAGGCGGCGCTGCCCGATCGCCCGGTCGTGCTGCTCACCGGCGATGGCGGATTTCTCTATCAGGCCGGGGAGATGGCGACCGCGATGCGGCACGGCATCGCGGTTGTCGTGGTGGTGTTCGACGATGGCGCCTTCGGCAATGTCCGCCGTATCCAGGCCGAGCAGTACGGCAACCGGCTCATCGCCTCCGACCTGCGCAATCCCGATTTCGTGCTTCTTGCCGAAAGCTTCGGCATGCCGGCATGGCGCGCCGATACGCCGGCGGCGCTGCGCGCGGCGCTCGGCGCGGCGCTGTCGCGCAACGCGCCGGCGCTGATCCATGTCCGGCTCGGCGAGGTGCCGAGCCCGTGGCCGCTGATTCTGCTCCCCCGGGTGCGCGGCTTCGAAGAGGTCTGGCGCCGCGCCTGGCCGTGAGCGGCGGTGGGCCTGGCGCGCGGCGGATTTGCGGCGGGCGTGGTTTCGCGGTAAGCACGGTCTCATCGACCCGTTGCTCAGCGGAATGACCTGCCGTCCGCCAAGGGGCGGCGTGTCGAAGCATCATTGACCAGAGTGATCGGCAGAGAGTAGTCCACGGTTAAGGCACCCGTAGCTCAGCTGGATAGAGCGCCACCCTCCGAAGGTGGAGGTCGCACGTTCGAATCGTGTCGGGTGCGCCAATAAAATCAGAGATTTAGGAGCGGATTGCCGAGGCGGCGAAAACGCCTGGCGCGCACATAGCGCGCAACTTTTCGGAATTGGCGCGCCGTGCCGTGTTGGAGCACTCAGGTCGCCGGGTTATCGGCGGGCGCAACCCGCGCATCATCGGCGAGGACACTCATGGCGCGACACGGGCGGGAGGGGCGCGTCACCGCCGAGGACGCTCATGGATGCGGCCTCCGCTGCGGCAATCGCGGTAACAAGAATAGTCGCCCATAGAGATTGACTGTTTCCCGCGATTTTTCCTGTGCGGCGGGGGACGGTTGGTGTGAATGTTTGGCTGATCGTTCCGATGGCCGCCCACAGGGCGTCGACCGTGCGCGCGGCTGCCTTGCGGAGCTTTGCCTTGAGTTTGGAGAACGCCTTCTCGATCGGGTTGAAGTCGGGGCTGTAGGGCGGAAGGTAGAGGCGGGACGCACCAGCGGCCTCGATGGCGGTGCGCTCGCTGGCCGCCTTGTGGCCGCTGAGGTTGTCCATGATGCGTGAGGCGATCCAAGAGGGCCGTCGTCATTTTGGCGTCGCCGAAGACGCTCGGCCATTCGCCGAAGGCGAGATTGGTGGTGACGATGATCGAGGTGCGCTCGTTGAGCCGGTTGATCAGATGAAACAGCATCTGGCCGCGGGCCTGAGCGAAAGGCAGATAGCCAAGCTCGTCGAGGACGACGAAGTCCATGCGGGTGAGGCAGTCGGCCAGCCGCCCCCGCCGCCACGCCCAGGGCACCCCGCTTTCCGCCGGGGCGGCGCCCAACGATCTCTGGTGTGCCGATTTCAAAGGCGAGTTCAGGCTCGGCAACGCCCAGTATTGCTACCCGCTCACCGTCACCGACCACGCCTCCCGCTATCTGCTGCTGTGCGAGGCGCTCGACTCGGTCCGCGAGGATCCCGCCATTGCCGCCTTCGAGCATCTGTTCCGCGAGCGCGGCCTGCCGGCCGCCATCCGCTCCGATAACGGCGTGCCCTTCGCCAGCCCCAATGCCCTCTTCAACCTCTCCAAGCTCGCCGTCTGGTGGCTGCGCCTCGGCATCGCCATCGAGCGCATCAAACCAGGCCACCCGCAGCAGAACGGCCGGCATGAGCGCATGCACCTGACGCTAAAGCAGGAGACGACGCGCCCACCCGGCCAAAATGCCCTGCAGCAGCAGGCTCGCTTCGATGCGTTCGTCGAGGAGTTCAACACCGAGCGGCCGCATGAAGCCTTGGACATGCAGCGCCCGGCCGATCGCTATGTGGCCTCACCCCGCCCGTACGCCGGTCTGCCCGAACTCAGCTACCCCCTGCACGACAAGCAATACCTGGTCACCGCCTGCGGCCGTATCTGCATGCACCGCAAAAAGATCAATCTTTCAACCGTGTTGGCGGGCCAGCTTGTCGGCCTCAAGGAGGTCGACGACGGTATCTGGCTCGTCAGCTTCATGCACTACGATCTGGGCTACATCGATCTGGAGCAAAAAACCCTGCAACCCATCGACAACCCGTTCGGCACCAGGTTGTCACCCATGTCTTAGGAACAGATCGTCACCCATGTGTCCGGTATGAACAATGGAAAACTGGCGG
>JAKCCP010000210.1 GCA_021841985.1 Pseudomonadota bacterium
CGGCCAGCGCCAGTTCGCCGCCTTTGTCGTATAGCTCCTTGAACCGATAGAAACTGTCGCGCGAATAGCCGAGCATTTTGCAGGCCTGGCTGACATTGCCGAGCTGCTTGGCCAGTTCCAGCAGCCCAACCTTGGCGCGGATGATCTTCTGTTCCTTCGTCATCGTGGGTCTCCCTTGCCGCTGGCGGGCGGGGGCGCGGTCTCTTGCCCTGGGGAAGAACCGCACCCCCGCCCACCAGCTCCAGATTGCAAAACCCAACACCGAATGTCAGATCAAATGTTGACTAGTGCAGTTTGACCAGATCAAGTTCTGATTTGTACACTCAATCGGAGCGTTCTTACGAACGTCCCTACGAACCTCGAGAATCCATTCCCGATCCAAAGTCCCAGCCGTCGTAATGCCCTTCAATGCCAAGCAAAATCAGCATCCGATCGGCTCAGACAAAGAGAATCAGCCCCACAGCGGTTACATTGACTCTGCCCCCTTGCCATTTTCACCAAGGCCTCTTACAAGCTCCCCCCGACGCGATGCGGGCGTAGCTCAGGGGTAGAGCACAACCTTGCCAAGGTTGGGGTCGAGGGTTCGAATCCCTTCGCCCGCTCCAGATTTTCTCAATATTTCATAGTGTTAGGGCAGGGCCGCAGAAGCGGCCCCTTCGCTTTTTGGCCTTGGTCAACACCTGGTCAACACCGAGAAACAGCATGGGCCACCCGGGGCTCGCGGCTGACTGGTCTCCTCGAGTCGCCGCCGTCGGTCATCTGCCGTGCGAGGCCAATTCGACCGGCCAAGAGAATTTTTCACGCAACCCTCAGATGCGCTAGCGCACAGGGCGCCCCTCCCACGACGGCGGGTGACGCCAGGTGGTGGCTGCGCTAATGAGCGGGGCGATGTGCAAATCTCTGTCATTGCGGGACGAGTCCCGGCGGCGAGCCCCTGCCCCATTTCCCTCGGTCAAAGGGAAGGCGGTGTAATGCTGCCGATTGAACGATCGCCAACTGGGCTCCGTGCCATGGTCGCGGCCTGGCGTGCCGATGGCGCGCGGGTGGCGCTGGTGCCGACCATGGGGGCGCTGCATGACGGCCATGCGGCGTTGATCCGCGCCGCGCGGGCCGAGGCCGAACGGGTCGTGGTCTCGATTTTCGTCAACCCGCGTCAATTTGGCCCGAATGAGGATTTCGACCGCTACCCGCGGGACGAGGCGGCCGATGTCACTGCCGCCGCCCGAGCTGGCGCGGATCTGGTTTATGCGCCAACCATCAGCGCCATGTACCCATCCGGCTATGCCACCACGGTCAGCGTCGCCGGGCTGAGCGAGGGGCTGTGCGGCGCCCAGCGGCCTGGGCATTTCGACGGCATGGCGACGGTGGTGACCAAGCTTTTGCTGCAAGCCGGGGCCGATAGCGCCTGGTTCGGCGAGAAGGATTATCAGCAATGGCTGGTGGTGCGCCGCCTGGTCGCCGATCTCGACATCCCGGTGCGGCTTCGCGCGGTGCCGACGGTGCGCGAGGCGGACGGGCTTGCGCTCTCATCACGCAACCGCTTCCTCTCCCCCGGCGAACGCGCCATCGCGCCGCGTCTTGCCGCAGTGTTACGTGAGATCGCGGCGCGGGCGACCACGACCCCTGACGCCATCGCGCCGCTCCTCGCGGAAGGCCACGCGGCCCTCACCGCGGCCGGGCTCAGGGTCGACTATCTGGAAATCCGTGACGCCGAGACCCTCGCGCCCTGCACGACGTGCCATGCCCCGGCGCGGGTTCTCGCCGCGGTGCGGCTGGGCGCTGTCCGGCTGATCGATAACTGGCCAATCCCCGCCGCCGCACAGCGCGCGTAACCCGCGCACAGCCCGGCCCGCCGGCGCGCGCGACGCCTGTCTTCTTGGGCGAGCCATCATCCGTGCTCAGCCGAGGAACTGGATCAAGGCGAAGCTGATCGCAACGATAAGTGCGAGCGAGACCGTGACGGCGCTTGCCACGGGCAGGCCGGCGCGGGCGATCTGGCGCAGATCGGTGCCGAGGCCGAGTGCGGCCATCGCGATCACGGTCAGCCAATTCGCCGCCGTCGCCATGGGCGAAAGCAGAGAGTGCGGGACATAATCGAAGGAGCGGAGAGCGGCAAGGCCCAGAAAGCCGACGATAAACCATGGCACCAGGTGATGAAGCCGCAGCCGGTATGCCAACGGACCACCCGCCGCCGCTCCTCGCCCCAGATCCTCGCCATCGTCTCGCAAGCGGTGCGCGATCAATGACAGGACCAAGAGCACCGGTCCGAGCATGAGCACGCGCACGAGCTTGACCAGCGTGCCGATATGAACGGCGATCGTGCCCGCGGGAACAGTGGCGGCGAGCACTTGCGGCACGGCATAGACCGTCAGACCGGCCAGCACGCCGTATTGCGAGCCGCTGAGACGGAGAAGCGGTATCAATCCGGGCAAACCAAGGACGGTGGCGACGCCGAGCACCGCGGTGAAGGCGATGGCGGTCGCAACATCCTCGGCTTTGGCGCCAATCGCCGGCGCGACAGCCGCGATGGCCGAGTTGCCGCAAATCGCGTTGCCGCAGGCAACGAGCAGCGCCATTCGCGGCCGCAGCCCAAGCAGGCGCCCGATGCCATAGCTCATGGCAATCGCAACACCGACCACGCCGACGATCCCGACCAGTAACCCGGGGCCGACGGCCGCGAGCGCCTGCGCGCTGAGGCTGGCGCCGAGTAATAGGATGGCAAGCTCGAGCAGGATTTTGGCGCTGAAACGAATGCCGCCGACCCAGAGTGTGCTCGGCGTCCAGAGCGAGCGGAGGATGGTGCCGACGATGATCGCTAAGACCAGGGCCTCGAGCCAAGTGCGTCCAAAAAGCCGTGCTTCGAGGCTGGCGAGCCCTGTCGCCACCAGGCCGACGGCAAGACAGAGCATCGTGCCGGGGAGGAGACGCGCGACGACCGGAAACGCTGCGCCGCCGACGGGCTCGGGCACGAGATTCGCGATCTTGTCACATCCGGCCGGGTTCGAGGCGCGGCGCATCAGCGGATGAAGAGCCAGAAAGTAGCCAGAACCGTCATCATCCCGCTGAGCAGCAAAGGCAGCATGATAATTTGCACCAGAGCCGTCCGACCGCTGATCGTGCCGCCGCCGGTTTCAACCTCGCCGCCGAGGAAATCACGAAAACTGCGATGCGGTCCCTCACCCTGATGGCGAGCAGCGGCCGCGCCACCACCAACAATGCCGGCGAAATAAACCAGCACCGTGACCCAAACAATGGCGATTGAGAGCGGCGCTTCGCCGAACGCGAAACCCACCCAAGCGGCGACGAGAAATGCGGTGGTGCCGGTGGGTTGGACAGGTTCCGGGGAAGAATAAGCTAAGGCTGGCACCCCGGTTTGTGGTGAACAAGATCCCCGGAAACAAATCCAGAATCAATCCTTCGGCTGCTGTGGCGCTGTGAAGCTTGTGGGCAGCCGCCGACCTGTGGGCAAGGCGGGGAAAACACCCTTCGTTTTCCCCGGCTTGTCCATAGGGGACCGCGTCTTCGCGGTCAGGCGGGGATCGGCGCAGCCGACTGTCCACAAATTCACAGCGTCTCGCCTCCATCGGGTTACGCCGCCTTCGCCATGGACGCGGCGGTCGACCCGAAATACGCTTCGTCGGGCGTCTGCCAGCCCAGCGCCTGGTGCGGTCGTCGCCGGTTATACCAGTCGAAGAATTCGCTCAGGCTGCGTTTCTGATCGATGCCGGTCGCAGCCGGACGCAGGTAGACCCACTCATGCTTCACGGTCCACCAGAGCCGCTCGACGAAGATATTGTCGTGGCAGCGCCCGCGCCCGTCCATGCTGATCTGCACGCCGTGCTCGCGCAGCACCTTGGTGAACTCCTCGCTGGTGAACTGCGATCCCTGATCGGAGTTGAAAATCTCAGGCGTGTCGAACCGCGCCAGCGCCTCACGCAGCGCCTCGATGCAGAACCCGACCGTGAGCGTGTTGGACAACCGCCACGCCAGAACCCGCCGCGTCGACCAGTCCATGATCACGACCAGGTACAGAAACCCCTGACGCATCGGGATGTAGGTGATGTCGGTCGACCAGACCTGATTGGGCCGATCGATCACCTTGTCGCGCAGCAAATAGGGGTAAATCTTGTGCGCGTGATCGGGCTTGCTCGTGTTGGGTTTTGGCCGGACCGCGCAGAGGCCGAGTTTTTTCATCAAGCGCCGGATACGCCGGCGACCCACGGCAATCCCCTCCCGCCCCAACGCCACCTGCAATCGGCGGCTGCCGTAGACCGGATGGTCGGTGAAAATCCGGTCGAGACGGGTCAGCAGATCGAGCTCCTCCGCTGATTCCGCCCGTGGCCGATGATAAAAACTGCTGCGCGCAACACCCAGAATTGCGCATTGCCGGTTGATGGACAGCGCCGCGTTCGGCGCGATCATCGCCCGCCTCTCAGCAGTCGGGAGATGGCGGGCTGCCCGGCAAGAAAATCCCGCTCAACCTGCAACTGGCCAATCTTGCGGTGCAGATCATCGATCATCTTCTGCGCATCCTCGGCAACGGCCGCCTTGTTGCCGCGCTCGAATAATTCCCCCGCGCGCTTCACCAGCTCCTGCTTCCACGCGCTGATCATCGTGGTATGAACCCCAAATTCAGCCGACAACTCCGCCAGGGTCTTCTCCCCCGACAGCGCCGCCATCGCCACACGAGCTTTGAACTCCGCCCCGTGCTGCTTCCTCTTTACACCCATCTCTGGCTCCTCTCTCGACCGGCCAGCCTTAGCTTACACACCTGTCCAAAAAACCGGAGCCGCCGCAAAACCAGATCACACCCGCCATGGCGATCGCAATCGCGCCGCCATGGACACTGCGGTCCAAGGCCGCGCGGGCGGGATGGCGGGAGAGGAAATACTCGGCCAGCCACGCATTTGCATACGTGCCGAGAGCGCCCCCGTTATCTTCGTACGCTCGAAGAGCGAGAGATTGATCAGCATTGGTCATCACACGAAACCCTTTCATCGTTCCGAGGCGTTGCGGTTGTCACGAGGACGGATGTATGCCGAGGTATTTGATATTAAAATCAGATTGTTTATATGATTTTAATCAATTTTTCCGATTGGACGCGGTTATCACCAGCTGCAATGCCTTCCCGAGCGCCTTGGGGATTGTCATCAGGCAATGTTCTGTATTCTAGATTGAAACTAGTGATTTAATTCGTTTGATCGAACGGAGTGGCCGCGCCATTTTGCGTGCTGTCAGCCAGAGGGTCTGGCGACGTCGATCTGATCCCAACGGAGGTTTCTCTCATGCGTCTCACTCTTCTCGCCGCCGGCGGCATGTTCGCCATCACACTGGCAACGGCGGCCAAAGCTCAGCCAGAGCATGTCTGGGCCGAGGGCTTCTTTCCCAATCTTGCGACGCAAACAGAACTGGCCAACGCAGCGCCGTCGCACGCAGCGACGGCCATCGATGTTGCCGCCGCGCGGCCGCCGGTAGAGGCGCAAGCCTGCTGATTACGGCTGAAAGCAGCGGTTCAGGTAAAGGAGACATGGCGATGATGGAGAGGGTTGCTTTTCCGGGCGTAATTCGCGCCGGGCGGCGGGAGATGCTCCGCATGGCTGCCGGCGCGACCGCCGGGCTGATCATCGGGCGCGCCCGTGCCGACGATCGCGCGACGATGACGTTCCCGTTCGCCAATGGCCAGCGCGAGATCGTCCCCGCGGGTGCTTTTCCCGAGAAAGGTCCGATGATTTTACAGCGCACGCGGGCGCCGCTTCTCGAAACCCCTTGGGAGTCGCTCGCCAGTCACATTTTTACGCCCAATGATCAGTTCTACGTGCGCTGGCATTTCGCCGA
>JAKCCP010000061.1 GCA_021841985.1 Pseudomonadota bacterium
CATGCCCGACCCGACCTCATGCCCGGCCCGACCTCATGCCCGGCCCGACGCCGGATGCCCTCACGTGCGGACGACGATCTTCAAGTGGTTGCCGGCCGGGTCGAGCAGCGCCTCGAACCCCTTCGCCACCACGTCGGCGGCGTCGATCCGCGCGGTGATGACTTTTTCCACCGGAAAGGCGCCGGAGGCGATGAGGCGGGCGATCCGCGGCCAGACCTGCACCGGATAGCACCAAGTCGCCTCCACGGTAATGTCCTTCAGCGCCCATTGCATCGCATCGATGCTGGCGCGCTTGATGTGCAGGCCGACCTGCACGACCTTGCCCTGCCTGCGCACCGCCGCCGCGCAGGCGTTCAGCGAGGCTTCGAGACCGACGCATTCGAGCGCGACATCGACGCCGACGCCCTCTTCCGTCAGATCCCCGACAACCGCCATCAGGTTCTCGGCTTTCGGATCCACCAGCACCGCATAGGGCGCGATCTCGGCGAGGAGCCGCCGCCGGTTCGGGTTCGGCTCGGCGACGATGATCAGCGCCGCCCCCGCCGCCCGCGCCGCCAGCACCGCGAGCGCGCCGATCGGCCCGGCGCCGGAGACCAGCACCGTCGATCCCGCCTGCACCCCGCCGCGATCGATGCCATACATGGCGACCGCCGCCGGCTCGATCATCGCGCCCTGCTCGTCGCTCAGCGCGTCCGGAATCGGCTGGGCGTTGTAATCCTTGATCACCGCCCGCGCCGCCATCCCGCCCCAGGCCCAGCTCAGCCCGACGCAGCCCATCTTCGGCGAGAGATGATAGAGCCCGCGCTTGCCGTAATAATCGTCGCGCGGGAAGACGAGCGGCTGGACCGAGATACGGTCGCCGGGCTTCACGTGGCCGACCGCATCGCCCACCTTCATGACCCGCGCCGAGAACTCATGGCCGAGGATCTGCGGGTTGGTGGCGCCGGTGAAGACATGCGGGGTCGCCGGGGTGACGATCGGGCCGGCGACGTATTCGTGCAGGTCGGTGCCGCAGATGCCGGCGCAGAACGGCGCGACCAGAACCTCGTCGGGGGCGAGAGTCTCCGCCGGCGGCGCGACGTCGTCGACGCGGACGTCGCGGGCGGCGTGGAAACGGACGGCTCTCATCGTATCCTCCTCGGCTCGGCCGGTGGCCGCTGTGGCCTGGCGGCGGTTGCGGGAGGGATGGCGAAAGCCCGGGCGCGGCGCCTGCCTCCCGTCGGGACACCGTCATAGCGGCCAAGACTAGCAGAGGCCCGCCCGCGCCGCGCCGCGGATTTCATCCAATTCGGATGATTCCGCCGCTACCGGGGGTGGGCCGCGCCGGTATGGTGTTCCCCGGTGCGGCACTCACGGGGAGATCGAGGTGGCAAACGCGCGTGGCATCCAGGATGGTATCGGCTGGATCGGCGTCGGCAAGATGGGCAACCCGATGGCGACGCGGCTGATCGAGGCCGGGCATCGGCTGACCCTCTGCGACCCGGTCGCCGAGAACCGGGCGAGCCTGGTTGCGCGCGGGGCGCATGTCGCGGCGACGCCGGGGGAACTGGCGGCGCGCTGCGGGCTGATCTTCTCGACCATCCCCGACGACGCGGTGCTGGCCGAGGTGATCCAGGGCGGCGGCGAGCAGGGGGGCTTCCTCGGCCAGATCGCCGCCGGCGCGGTGCTGGTCGAGATGAGCACCGTGTCGCCGGCGGTGTCGGCGCGGGTGGGCGCCGATCTCGCGCGCCGCGGCGTCTTCTATCTGCGCTGTCCGATCTCGGGCAGCACCGCTCTCGCGCGGGCCGGGACGCTGACCGCGCTCGCTTCCGGCGATCAGCCGGCGTGGGAGCGGGCGGCGCCGTTTCTCGACCTGCTGGCTGCGCGCAAATTCCATCTCGGGGCGGGAGAGGAGGCGCGCTACATGAAGCTGGTGCTCAACACCCTGGTCGGGGCGACCTCGTCGATCCTCGGCGAGGCGCTGGCGCTGGGCGCGACCGGCGGGCTCGATGACGCCCAGATGATGGCGGTGATCGCCGAAAGCGCCGTCGCCTCGCCGCTCATCCGCTACAAGCAGGAGATGATCGCCCAGCACGATTTCAGCCCCGCCTTCTCGGTCGCGCAGATGATCAAGGATTTTACCCTGATCACCGAGGCCGGACGGGCGCGGCGGGTGCCGATGCCGGCGGTGAGCCTGATCCTGCAGCAATATACCGCGGCGGCCAATGTCGGCTATGCCGAGCAGGACTTCTTTGCCCTCGTCGGCTGGATGCGGGTAAGCTACGGGCTCGAAGCCGGCGCCTGAGGGAGCAACGCCTGAGGGAGCAACGCCTGAGGGAGCAACGCCTGACGCGCGGCGCCGAGGGACGGGCATGACAGCACCGACGCGAAAGCTTTCGGACCATGAACTCTCGCGGGTGATCGACTTCCTGCGCAAGATCCGCCAGCCCTTCGATGCCGGCATCCCCGGCGCGAAGCCGGACATCACCTGGAACGTGGTGCTGGAGCTGGTGGACAGCCATTTGCAGCAGCGCCCGGTCGATATGTCTACGCTGATCGAATTGTCGCAGGCCAGTTGGGGCACCGGCAACCGGCTGGTCGCGCGGATGCTCGCGGACGGGCTGATCGTCCGGGTGCCGCGCGGGCCGAGGCACAAGACGACGCTCCTCGCCCCCAGCGAACGATTGATCGCGGATTTCATCGACTACGCGACGGCGGTGAAGGCGCATCTGGCCAAGATTTTCGGCCTGCGCTCGGGCTCCGAAACCGAGGAGTATTATTTCGGCGGCTCCTACTTCGCGGCGCATATCATCGCCCCGGTTCAGGGCGGCGATATCAGCTCGGCGGCGCTGCGCAATCTCCGCTTCCTGCTGCATGACGACAATTATTTCGTCTCGATGCGCAATATGTGGTCGGATTTCCGCAACGATATCGGCCGCAAGAGCAGCTTCGATCTGCGCCATCTGCCCGAGCTTTACGAACAGGCGAAGATCGCGCTCCGCGACCCCGCCACCGCCTATGCGGTGGTCGCGGTGAACATGCCCTGGCTCGGCGGCTTCGCCGATGCCGGGCTGCTCGCGCCGCTCGACGAGGCGCTGGCGCGGGCACCGATCAATCCGCTCGATTTCCACCCCTCGGTCTGGGGCACCGGGCGGTGGAAAGGGCGGCAATACGGCATTCCGATCTACTGCACGGTGGAGATCCTCACCGCCAGGCGTGACCTGTTCGAGGACGCGGCGCTCGCCTATCCGCGCAGCTTCGACGAGACCATCGCCGCCGCCCGCGCGCTGCACCGGCCCGAGCGCGAGCAATACGGCATCTCGTGGAACGGCGCGCGGGGGATGACCATCGCCCACGCCTTCATGTTCTTCATGGCCTCGTCGCAGGGCTCGGTGATCGAGATCCCGCGCAAGAGCGAAAACTGGCTGGACGGTTTCGACACGAGCAATCTCCGTCTCCGCATCGACAGCGCCGAGGGCCTGGCGGCGCTGGACTACATGCGCGCCCTCGCCGAGGTGTCGCCGCCCGGGGTCGCGACGTTCGACGCCGACCGCAACCTCGAATGCTTCATGTCGGGTCACGCGGCGATGAGCTATGCCTGGACCATGCGCGCGGCGCGGCTCGAGCATGAGCTGAGTTCCAAGGTCAGGCGGCGGGTCGCGTATCTCGCGCCGCCGGTCCTCAAGGGGCGGCAGGTGACGGCGCCGGTGGGCGGCTTCCTGCTCACCATCCCGGCCTATGTGCCCGCCGAGCGCCGGCAGGAGATCCTCAACGCCATCGCCTGGATGGCCTCGCCCGAGGCGATGAAGGCGCATGTGAAGAACGGTTTTCCGGTCGCGCCACGCTTTTCGGTGTGCGCCGACCCCGAGGCGCTGGCCTCCTCGCCGATCGTGAGCTTCGTCGACCGGATGGCGCGGCGGAACGAGCTGAACACCTGGTCGCGCCCGCCGGTTGCGGAATATGTCGAAATCGAGCGCATTCTCGGCGGCGAGGTCTTCGCCGCGGTGTTCGAGGGCAAGCCGCCGAAGCGCGCGCTCGCCGATGCCGAGGCCGCCGCTTACCGCGTCATTCGCGAGCGCGCCGCGATGCGCGAAAATCCGGCCGCGTGATCAGCCCTCGCCGCCGGTATCGCGGCCGCGGACGGCGGCATAGACCACCGCCGCGATCAGGATGAGCGCGCCCTGGAACACATATTGGTAGGTCTGCGTGAGGCCGAGGAACGAGACGATATTCAAAACCTCGGTGAGCAACAGCGCCCCGAGCACGGTCCCGAGGAAGCTGCCGCGCCCGCCCCGGAGACTGGTGCCGCCGAGCACCGCCGCGGTGATGCTGGAGAGCGTGTAGTTTATCCCCTGGCGCGGGTCGCCGACGCCGATCTGCGCCATCAGCATGATCGCGCCGATCGCGGTCAGGAGGGCGGCGCCGATATAGCCGAGCACGAGGATGCGCGTGACCGGCACCCCGATCCGGCGCGCCGCGTCCTCGTCGCAGCCGGCGGCGCGGAGCTGCCAGCCCGCCCGCGTCCGGCGGAGAGCGATCTCGGCCAGCGCCGCCACCGCCGCCAGCACGAGGAAGGCGACCGGCACCGGCCCGATCTGCGCGTTGACGGCCGCGACCACGTCCCCCGCGATATAGCCCCCGGGCCCGTCGCGGAGCAGGAAACTGCATCCCTGCAAGCCGATATACATAGCCAGCGTCGCCGCGATCGGGGTGAAATTGGCGAAACGGATGAGGAGGCCATTGATCGCGCCGACCGCGAGCGCCGCCGTTGCCATCAGCGCGAAACCGGCGGCCATGGCGGCGACGCCTTGGCCTTCGGTCACGAAGAACGACGCGATGACGACGAGCAGCCCGGCCAGCGGCCCGACCGAAAGATCGATCCCGGCGAGCAGCAGCGGGATCGTCTGCCCGAGGGCGATGAAGCCGAGCGCGGTCGCCAGCGCCAGGATGTTGGCGAGATTGAACGCCGAGAGATAATTGGGATTCTGGCCGTAGCCGTAGAGCGCCAACCCGGCGATCACCAGCGCGAGCGGCACCGCCGGCGCGTTGTCGGTCCGCGCGATATGGCGCAAGCGGCTCGCCGGCGCGGCGCGCGGGGCACCGAGTGCCGCCCGCGTCTCGGCGCCGACGGCGGCGGCGACGATGCGCGCCTCGGCGACCTCCGTGCCGGTCAGGGTCGCGACCACCTGGCCGCGCGAGAGCACGATGACGCTGTCGCAGAGCCCTGCCAGTTCGGCGGCGTCCGAGGAATTGACGATCACCGGCGTGCCGCGGGCGGCGACCTCGCGCAGGATGCGGTAGATCTCGGCGCGGGCGCCGACATCGACGCCCTGGGTCGGCTCGTCGGCGACGATCAGCGCCGGCGCCGCGAGCAGGGCGCGAGCCAGCACCACTTTCTGCTGGTTGCCGCCCGAGAGCGCGAGCACCGGCGCCTCGATCGAAGGGGTCTTCACCGCCAGCGTGGCGAACACCGCGCCGACCGCGTCGCGCTCGCGGCGGCGGCTGACGAGGCCGCCAGTCGCGAATTTGGCGAGCGCCGCGAGGGAAGCGTTCTCGCGCACCGAGAGCCCCGCCGCCAACCCCTCGGCGTGCCGGTCGGACGGCATGAAGGCGGCGCGCCGCGGCAGGTCGTGCGGCCGGAGCGCCCGCCCGTTCAGGATCACCGTCCCGCCCGCCGGGTGCCGGCCGGCGAGCGCCCGCATCAGCTCCGCCTGACCGTTGCCGGCGACCCCGGCGACGCCGAGGATCTCGCCGCGCGCGACCTCGAAGCTGACGCCATGGAAGCGGCGGCCGCTCAGCCCCTGCACCGCCAGCACCGTCTCGGCCGCGCCGGGCGGCGCCGGCGGCCGGGAGGTG
>JAKCCP010000149.1 GCA_021841985.1 Pseudomonadota bacterium
TCATGGAAGGCGTCGACCGCCGGAGAGGGTATCGCGCCTAGCGCCTTAATGTGACGGATAAGCATCGCACAAAAATATGCTTCGTCTTGCTGGATGGCCGCCACCAATTCCGCGATTGGGCCGCTATCAGCCGCGCGTGCGCTTTCCAGAATGACGCGCAAGACAGCGTGTTCCGCCTCCAATAGAACGTTTAGGAATGCGATCAGTTCATCTTTGCCAGCATAGCCCATATAGGCGTCATCCGCTTCATGCATCAAACAGGCTGGCGAGCTTACTTCGACGGGGTAAAGGTTATCATTTGGGTTTGTCATTGCACGACACCCTCCACTCTCACGCACCATGTTTGGCGGACTTGCTTCGGAAAAGCGAGCCGCGTTCGGCTGATATCAGCGTCTTTGACCCGCTTGACCCTACTGTAGACAAAGCTTCCGATCCTGCCAACAGACATCACGCGGCATGGTCCGCCCCGGTCGCGGCGACTGGTCGTCGATGAATTACGCGATCTAATGCCTCTTGTGGACGGAGAATGATGAGTTGGCGGCGACTGTGTGCTGGGCCGATGGCGAGAGGCCGAGGGCGCGCCGCAGCTTCAAGCGCGGGCCGATTAGATCGGCGAGGGTATAGCGATCGAGTACGGCAAGAAACGCCGCAGCGGCCGCAGTGAGGGCTTTTTCCAAAACGCAGGCGGCGTGGAGCGGGCAGGCCCCGGGGTCTTCGAAACAGGCAGCGATGGCGAAATCCGGCTCGGTGCGGCGTACCACCGCGCCGAGATTGATGGCTGCGGGCGGCTTCGCGAGCCGTATGCCACCTGAGCGCCCGCGAATCGTCTGCACGTCCCCCGCGAGGCCCAGCTGGTGAACCACTTTGGTGAGGTGGTTTTCAGAAATATTGTAGACTTTGGCAATTTCTGACACCGTCACCAGACGCTCGGAGCAAAGCGCGAGGAACATCAGGGTTCGAAGAGTATAGTCGGTGTAAATGGTCAATTGCACGGCATTCGTCTTTCTTCTGAGAGTTGGCCCGGCACTGCGTCCGCCTATCTTCTTGGCCAAACGAAGAGCGGTCCATAAAGTCCTGCGAACAATATGAAGGCGGCGCTCCATGCCAGCCCCGCCAGAGCCAGCAAAAGCAAATATTGCGCCCCGGCCAGCGGCGCTGAGAGGCGAAAAACCGCAGCCAGCGTAACGAGGGCATAGATCACCGTCGTGCCCACACCGGCGGTAAGCGGCCGCCCGCTATGACCCAGCGTCGCGCGGGTCATGACGGCGAGGGTCATGGTGCCAATTGCCCCCACGGTGAGAGCATGAAGCGCCGTCGTGTGGGGCAGCCAGGGAAGAAACGTGCCAAGCCCCAGCAGGAGAAAACCGCAAGCGAGCCAGCCATAGCCAAGATGGAGGACAAAGAGCAGAGGTTCGCGCCGAGTCGCCCACCCGCGCCAACGCCGCAGCCGAAGCAAGAGCGCAGTACCAGCAGCCAACGCCGCCCACGGCATCACCCGGCCCGTCGGCGCAACTACGAGAAAAACCAAAGCAGCGATCACCAGCGTCAATACCACCTGATCGATCATGCCGAACGAAGCCGGCGGCGCGATCTCCGGACGTTTCTTGACGAGCCAGTTGCGGGTGAAACTCGGGATAATGCGCCCGCCGATCAGGCTGATGAGGGCAAGCAGTGTCGCGACGCCAAGGCGGTTGCCGATCTCGGCCGTATCGCATAGGCCGAGCGCCGCGAGATGGACTAGGAAATTGCCAGTCAGCAAAACCGCAAGAGCGCCTAACATCGGAAGATTTCGCCAATTGTGTCCCGAGATGATCTCGCGTGCAACAACACCCAAAAATACCGCGGGAAAAGCAAGATCGGTGATCGACGCGGTGACCGGGCCGATCACGCCTGCGGTGAGGCATGCAGCCCGCCCGGCCAGCCACAACGCCGCCAACCCCATGAGCGGCAGCCCCTGAAGCGGCATCCGTCCCGTCCAGTTGGGGATGGCGGTGAGCAAAAACCCAGCGACGGTAGCGGCGCCGAATCCGAACACCATTTCGTGGACATGCCAAATCACCGGCGGCAAAGCCATCGGCAGACGTAGCGCGTTCGTGAACAGGGCGATCCAAACTGGCACGGCCAACGCCGCCCACAGCGCAGAAAGCAAAAAAAACGGTCGGTAGCCCGCGGCAAACAGTGCCGGGCCGTACCACAAGCGATAACGCGGAATGGCATTCATGTTCTGATGTTTTGCCTCAATCTTGCATCAAGATGTCGCGGAGCACGACCGCGTTGTTATGGGCCTCATCATGGGCGGCGAAAAGCAAAGTCATGTCCTGCGCCGCGTGCAGGGCACGCAATTGTGCCAAGACCTCGGGATGCGCCAGGAGTTCGCCAACATAGCGCGATTTGAACTCATCGAAGCGCGCCGCGTCATGGCCAAACCAGCGGCGCAATTCCGTGCTCGGCGCCGCTTCCTTGAGCCAGAGATCAATCGCCGATTCCGTTTTTTTCAAGCCGCGCGGCCAGAGGCGATCGACCAAAATCCGCAAGCCTTCACCACGCGCCGGCGGGTCATAGACCCGCCGGCTCCCGATCGTGTGGTGATGGCGCATTGCGGTCATTTTATCGCTCGATCATTCGGCAGGTGCCTTACGCGGAGCCGCCCCATGCGCCGATACGGTGAAGAACGGACGGATACGGATGATAAAATCCCAGGTCATGATCAGCGCTCCCAAGGCGAAAATGACATCCCCAACGATGCGGATCCATTGCCAAAACAGCGTCTTATCGTAGAACGCCTGGCTTCGCGCATAGGCGAGCCCATGCTCATAGACCGCTTCGAGCTGCGGCCAGCCGACCGGAAAGAACGTCAGAACGACCCACAGGATGACGCCAACATTGTAAAGCACGAACGCGATATAACCGGGTCGATCACTTACCGGCGCGTCACCGCCGGCGTACCGCAGGCAGAAATAGACCATCCCGATCGCGAGCAAACCGAAAGCACCAAAGAGAGCGGTATGAGCATGATTGAGCGTCAGCGTTGTTGCGTGTTCGTAGTAGTTAACAAGGGGCGCGTTCAGCGTTCCCCCACCAAACACACCCGCACCAACGAAATTCCACAACGCCGCGCCTATGATATAAGTATAGGCAAGGCCATAGCGGAATTCGCTGTGGCTTCGCAGCAGCCGGCGATGTTCTTCCGCCTCGATTACCAGGAGGAGCAATGGCAACACCTCGATGAAGGAAAACATGCTCCCTGCTGGCACCCAAATCGCCGGTGCGCCCGCCCAGTACCAATGGTGCCCAGTTCCGATGACACCCCCAAGAAAGACGAGAACGGTTTCGAACAACACGGTCCGCATTGCCAAGCGTCGCGATACCAAGCCAACTGCGACCAAGAGATAAGCCGTGACCACGGCAGCAAAAAACTCAAAAGATTGTTCGACCCAGAGATGCACAACCCACCAACGCCAGTAATCGGTGATGGTAAAAGACGGGCTGACATGGGTTATCGGCACCATGCCAAACCAGTAGAGCACAGCGATGTTTACCGTACTCGCCCAGAATAAATGCTCAAGCGTGATGCGGCCTGTCCAAAATTGCTTGGTTGCGTCGCGAAGCAGGACAAAACTCGGCCAAAGCGCGCGGAAGACCATGAAGCTCCAAAGGGCAAGGCCGACCGCGAAGCCGATTTGCCAGGCGCGACCCAACTGCAGATAAGAAAGGCCCTGATTGCCGAACCAAAACCATGTCTTGGTGATAAAACCCATGATACCAAGGTAATCTCCGAGCAACGCTCCGGCGACGACGACCACGGTCACAACAAAAAGCAGGTAAACCAATTTCGCCTGCCCCGCTGCCTCTCGTCCGCTGATGAGGGGAGCGAGAAAAAGCGCAGAACCTATCCAGGAAAGTCCAATCCACACGATCGGCGCTTGGATATGAATTGAACGTAGTGCATTAAACGGCAAGAATGCATTGAGCGCGAGGCCATAAAAATTACTGCGTTCGGCATAATCATGCGCCATGATGCCCCCGGCCCCAATCTGCGCGAGCAGGATCAAGGCGACGACCAGGAAATAGGGACCGACCGCGCGTTGCGAAGGGGTGAGCGGTTTGAAATCTCGGAATAGGATTTCCGTCTTCCCCTCAGAACCGCTCAAGATATAGTGATTATAGGCATAAAGAACGAGACCAAATGCAAAAAACGTGAACATGAAGGAAATCCAAGTCCATGAAAAACTTGTCGTCGTCGGCGCGTTGCCGACGGAGGGCTCGTAGGGCCAATTGTTGGTATAGGAGTAGTTTTCACCCTGTCGGCGCGCGATCGTTGTCAGCGATGAGTAAATCAGAAAGTCCGCTGTCGCAGCCGCCTGTTCAGCACTCAAGCTATAGGCACGCGTGTAGCCAGTTTTTGCATCTGTGTTGAGAAGCGTCTGTACGATCTCCGGGCGCAGCGCTGAGATCGCGTCTGCCAAAGCAGGCGGGAGCGTTACAGTATTCTCCCAGAGATGCACATCCCGCAACATTTCCTGCATGGCGATGCGGACCTCATATTGTTCGCCCGCACCCAGATGTTCGAGGGGTTTTCCGAATTTCGCCAGCGCGATATTTTGTGCGGTTTTTTCGCCGAGAGCGACGAGGTATTGCGCGGTATAGTCCGGCCCATAATAGGAGCCCATACCGTAGAGGCTGCCATAATCCATCAAATCGGCCTGCTGAAACCCCGCCTTGCCAGCGATGATATCGGTGCTTGTTATGACGGTTTTACCATCGGCACTGACGAATTTCTCTGGCAGTGGCGGTGCCTCGTGATAGGTATAGACGGTACCCCAAGCCAATAGCGCGAATAATACGATTGCCAAGATAAACAGCGTCCATTTCAAGAGCGTTGTCACACTGTCTCGCTCTTGTTCCGGAACACCGTGAGCAGCGATGGATGACATGTCCGTTTCTCCTCATATCGAAAAAGCAGTGTCTATCCGATTCCTTCGTCAATATCAGAGTGTCGGTCGCGCGATCGAAAGATCATACTTCCTTCTCTCCGCGCGGTCATTCTTCACCCTCGCGGATGCGAAAATGCGCCTTCGCCGCCGCCGACATGAAGCGCGGCGACCAGGGAGGCTCCCACACCACAGAGACGAATACCGCGGTGACCCCTGGCTCCTCCGCCAACCTCTGCTCGACCCCGCCGACGATATAGTCCTGCGCAGGGCAACCCGGGGTGGTCATGGTCATGGTCACGTCGATCACGCCGCCTTCGATCTCGATGCCATAGAGGAGACCGAGATCGACGATGTTGTAGCCAAGTTCAGGATCGATCACGTCGCGTAAGGCTTCGCGGACGGCGTCTTCGCACAATGCGGCGGCCGGAGGTTCGGTCATGGCGTCACACCGCGCCGGATCAGCAGCCGCACGCCTTCGGCCTTCCGGCTCACCGCGATTACGGCGCCACGAGCCTCCAATTCGGGATAGAGCAGCAAGGGCTCGCGATCGTTCCATGCTTCCAGCACCGCGCCCGGGGCGAGATTCTCGAGCGCGGAGAGGATGCGCATCATCGGCTCGGGCGGTTGCAGGCCGCGATTATCCAAGCTTTGCATCGGTTCCGGCCAGCCCGCGCCTTCGCCAGCGCGTCTGCCAGCGGCGGGCGGCGACCGGGGCGCGGTGGTTTCCTCAGCGGGGGTAAAGAGGATTTCCCAATCCTCTGCGCCATGCCGGGTGGCGTGATGGGCAAACCCCTTGCGGCCAAGCACGCCATAGAGCGGGATCGGCTCGAAGGTCGCCAACAGCCGCAGCGCCTGGCCCGGCGCGAGACTGGCGAGTGCTTGCATGA
>JAKCCP010000174.1 GCA_021841985.1 Pseudomonadota bacterium
TTGGTTCTTTTTTTCAAAAAAGAACTATTTCCCCCCCCACGTTTTCTCTCGCGCGCCTTAATTACACCCCACTGCGTGCCAGGCGGCGCGGGCGGCGGCGCGGCCGCTGATGACGGCGCCGGCGACGGTGCCGGCCAGCGTCGGGTGGCAGGCCTCGCCGGCGAAAGCGAGCCGGCCGCCGGCGAGCGGCGTCGCAAGGGCAAGCCGCGCCGCCGCCGCGCCGGGCAGAGGGTAGGCGTAGGCGCCGAGGAAGGTGGCATCGCTCCCCCAGGTGGTCGCGACGGCTCCCGGCGCGAAGGCGCGGGCGGCGCGGGTGCCAAAGAGGCGGGCGAGTTCGGCGCGGGCGAAATCCTCGGCGGCTTTCACCCCTGCCCGGGCGAGTGCCCAGGCCGCCCCGCCGCCGATGAAGCCGACGACATGGTCGCGCCCGCGCGGCCAGGCGTTGAAGGCCATGAACGGCTCGCCGCGTGCGTCCAGCCGGCGCTCGACGAAGCATCCGGGCGGGAGATCGAGCCGCTCGGCCCCCTCGGCGCGCAACGCGACCTTGCTCAGAAGCCCCATCGGGAGAGCGGCGATGGCCGACGCCGTTGTCACGGGAAGGGCGGGCGTGAACGTGATGTGCCCGGCGGCGAGAACCCCGGTCGAGACGGTGACGATGGCGGCTTTCGCGGCCACCGTCCCGCGCGGGGTTTCGAGCGTGACACCCCCTCCGCCCCAGTCGATGCGCGAGACCGCGGTTGCCGCGGCCAAAACCCCGGCCGGCGGCGCGAGCAGGCGGAGGACATAGGCGCCGAGCCCCTCGGGCGGCAGCAGATTCGTCCCCTCCAGCCGGTTGGCCCGCCAATCGGCGAGGCTGAGGCGGGCGGGATCGGCGGCGGCGATCAGGGTCGCCTCGATCGCCTCGCTATTGGCGTGCCAGGGGTTGGGCGGCAGGTCGTCGAGGGCGGCGGCGAAGCTCGGATCGGCGCCGGGGCGCCCGGCGCGCGCGACCAGCGCCGCTTCCAGCGCCGCATCGGCGGCATCGCGGGCGGCGAGTTCGGCCTCCGTCGCCGGTCTGCCGGCGATGATCACGAGGCGCTGGCGGGTGCGGGCGGTATCGATCAGCACCTCGCCGCGCCAGCGGCCGAGGCGGGCGAGCGGGTTGCGCTCGGCGCTGTGCAGCCAGGACGCGCCGTGATCGAAGGGCACCCCGCCGAGGGCGGCGGGATGGTCGGTGAAGGCGCGGCCGCCGGCGCGCGGCAGGGCTTCGAGGAGGATCACCCGGGCGCCGCGCCGCGCGAGAAACGACGCCGCCGCGAGCCCCGCGACGCCGGCGCCGACGATGGCGATCTCGGGCGCGTTCACCCCATGGCTCGCGCGCGCCGCCGTTGCGCGGCCGCCAGCGTGTTTTCCAGGAGATAGGCGATGGTCATCGGCCCGACCCCGCCCGGCACCCTGGTGATCGCGCCGGCCCTTGCCGCGCATTCGGCGAAGGCGACGTCGCCGCGCAATTTGCCGTCGGCGCCGCGATTGATGCCGACATCGATCACCACCGCGCCTTCCGCGACCCAGTCGCCGCGCACCATCTCGGCGCGGCCGACGGCGGCGATCAGGATCTCGGCGCGGCGGCATTCGGCGGCGATATCGCGCGAGCGCGAATGGAGCAGCGTCACCGTCGCGTCCGCCGCGGTCAGAAGCGCCGCGACCGGCCGGCCGACGATCGCCGAACGCCCGAGCACCACCGCCCGCGCGCCGGCGAGCGGGGCGCCGGCCTCGGCCAGAAGCCGCATCACCCCGCGCGGCGTGCAGGGCACGATCGCCGGCAGGCCGAGCGCGAGATAGCCGGCATTGAGGGGGTGAAACCCGTCCACGTCCTTGGCCGGATCGATCGCCTCGATCACCCATTGGGCGCGGATATGGGCCGGGAGCGGCAACTGCACCAGAATGCCATCGATCGCCGGATCGGCGTTGAGTTCGGCGATCAGGCCGAGCAGCGCCGCCTCGGACGTGGCTTCCGGGAGAGGAAGGGTCCGCGCCGCGAACCCGGCCGCCGCCGCCGCGCGTTCCTTGGCGCGGACATAGACCGCGCTCGCCGGGTCGTGGCCGACGATCACCACCGCGAGCCCGGGGCGATAGGGGAGGGCGGTGATTTTCCCCGCGATTTCGTCCCGAATCCGCTCGGCCAGCGCCTTGCCATCGAGGATGCGCGCGGTCATCGCCGGGGCCCCGTCACCGCAAGCACGATATCACCCTCCCCCGCGCGCCAGCCAGCCATTGCGGCATGTCAGAACAGCCCGGCACGCCAGAGGCCGATCTGGATTTCGCCGAGCAGGATCCGGAGCGCTTGCAGCAGCACGACCAGGATGATCGGGCTGATGTTCGATGCCGCCGAAATAGGGCAGGATCGAGCGGATCGGCCGGAGCGCCGGCTCGGTGATGCGGGCGAGGAAATCGGCGATCGTCCAGACCAGCCGGTTGCGCGTGTCGAGGACATTGAAAGCGATCAGATTGCTCATCACCGCGGCCAGGATGACGGCCCAGAAATAGAGCGTGATCAGCTCATTGAGCAGCCAGAAGAGAGCGTTCATGCGAACCCGATCAGGCGCGAAGGAAGGCTCGCGCGAAAGGAGGGTGAAGGATACCCTCAACCTCTAGCCGGGGCGTGCCCGCGCTTCAATCCCGGAGCGTGATCGTCGGAGGCGGAATCGCCGGAGACGTGAATCACGCGATGAAATGAAATTCAGATTCGGCGCAGCCGCGGGTCGAGGAAATCGCGGAGGCCATCTCCGAGCAGGTTCAACCCCAGCACCGCCGCCATGATCGCGAGCCCGGGAAAGATCGCGAGCCGGGGCGCGGTGAAAATATAGGTCTGGGCGTCGTTCAGCATCCGCCCCCAGCTCGGCGCCGGCGGCTGCGTCCCGAGCCCGACATAGGAGAGCCCGGCCTCGGCGAGGATGGCAAGGGCGAACTGGGTGCTCGCCTGCACGACCAGAAGGGCGGCGATGTTGGGGAGGATATGCACGCGCCCGATCGCCAGCTCGTGCCGCCCGAGGAGTTGGGCGGCGCGCACGAAATCACGCTCGCCGAGCGCCCGCGTCGCCCCGCGGGTGAGGCGGGCGAAGACCGGGACATTGAAAATGCCGATCGCCAGCGCCGCGTTCATCGCCCCGGGCCCGGCGAGTGCGGTGATGATCACGGCGGTGAGCAGGGCGGGAAACGCGAACATCAGATCGGCGCCGCGCATCAGGAGGTCATCGACCACGCCGCCACGCCGCCCGGCGAGGAGGCCGAGCGGCACCCCGGCGACGAGGCCGGCGCCGACCGCGACCACCGCGACGGCGAGCGAATTATGCCCCCCCGCGATCAGCACCGAGAGCACGTCGCGCCCGAGCGGATCGGTGCCGAGCCAATGGGCAGCCGAAGGCGCCGCGAGCCGGTGCGCGATATCGATCGCGGTCGGCGGATAGGGGGTCCAGACCAGGGCGAGGAGGGATATCGCCAGCAAGGCGAGGCTGATCGCGCCGCCGACCGCCATCGCCGCGTGGCGGCGCATCAGCGCCCTCCTTGCGCGCGGAGGCGTGGGTCGATCAGCACATAGGCGATATCGACCAGGAAATTGACGACGATGACACTGCCGGCGAGCAGGACCACGAGATCCTGGACGACGATGAGATCGCGCCCGGCGATCGCCTGGAACACCAGCCGGCCGAGCCCGGGGAGGGTAAAGACGTTCTCGATGATGATGGTGCCGGCGAGCAGAAACGAGAATTGCAGGCCGAGGATCGTCACCACCGGGATCAGCGCGTTGGGCACCGCGTGGCGCCAGAGCGCCGCGCGGCGGGAAACGCCCTTGGCGAGCGCCGTCCGCATGTAATCCTCGCCCATCGTCTCCAGCATCGCCGAGCGGGTGACGCGGGCGAGGATCGCCGCCTGCGGCAAAGCGAGCGCGAGGGCGGGGAGGAGCAGCGCGCGCA
Source organism: Pseudomonadota bacterium (assembly GCA_021841985.1). The sequence goes on from JAKCCP010000174.1 coordinate 3,954, forward strand.
AGCCCGGCCAGATCCCGCCCGCCCAGCCGGGAAAGCCGCTCGCCGGAAGCCAGGCGAGCTTGACCGAAAAGACCAGGATCAGCAGCAGCCCGAGCCAGAAATTCGGCACCGCGACGCCGATTTGCGCCGCCGCCATGGTCAGCGTGTCGGCGGGTTTGCCGCGCTTGGCGGCGGCAAAAACGCCGGTCGGGATAGCGATCGCCGTGGAAAGCGCGATCGCCAGCAAAGCCAGCGGCAGGCTGACACCGACGCGATCGGCGATCAGCCCGGCGATGGGGACGTGATAGGTGAAACTGTCGCCGAAATCACCGGCCAGCATGCCGCCGAGCCAGGCGAGAAAACGCCATGCCGCCGGCCGGTCGAGGCCCATCGCGTGATGCAGGGCGGCGAGCGTGTCGGGGCGCGCATTGACGCCGAGGATCAGCGCCGCCGGATCGCCGGGCAACACGTCGAGAACCAGAAAAACCACCACCGCCGCCGCGAACAGCGTGACCGCGAGCACAACCAGCCGCCCGCCGAGATAGGGGATCATCGAAACGCGGGGAAAGACTCTTCTTTTTCTGAAGAAAAAGAAGCAAAAAGACTTTTGCTCCGGTTTCTCGGAGCGGCAGTGTCGCGGGCCACGTTCAATTTCCCCAATAAACCCCGGTCACGTCATTCGCCGGGATCGGATCATTGCTCCAGAGTCCATGCAGATGCGCGTTCCAGACGCCAATTTTGGGAAGGACGTAGAGGAAGACATTGGGCTCGTCGGTGGCGAGCTGGCGCTGCATCTGCCGCAGAAGATCGATCCCGGCCGCCGGGTCGGTGGTTTCGCGATAGCGCGCGAAGAGCGTCTGGAACGCGGCGTTGTGGTAGTTGAAATAATAGTGATCGCGGGCGTAGATCGCGAGATCGCGGGGCTCGGTGTGGGCGATGATCGTCATGTCGAAATCCGAACGCTTGAACACCTGATCGAGCCAGGTCGCCCATTCCATCGGCACCAGATCGACATTGAGCCCGACCTCCTGCAGCATCGCCGCGATCACCTCGCCGCCGCGCCGCGCGTAAGGCGGCGGCGGGAGCGCGAGCGTGAAACGTGTTCCGGGGGCGATGCCGGCTTCGGCGAGCAGCGCCTTGGCGCGCGCCGGATCATAGGGGTAGGTTGCGGCGAGGTCGATGAAGCCGGGATCGTTCGGGGTATAATGCGAGCCGATGATCCGCGCCGCGCCCGACATCGTCGCCGTGACCAGCGCGCGGCGGTCGATCGCGTAGGCGAGGGCGCGGCGGACGCGGATATCGTCGAAGGGCTTGCGCGCGTTGTTGAGGGCGAGGAGGGTTTTGCCCTCGGTCGCGCCGATGACCACCGCGAACCGGGAATCGGCGCGGAGCTGGGGCAGGATCTCGGGCGCCGGAAAATTGCCGAAGGCGTCGATATCGCCGGCGAGAAGCGCGGCCGCGGCGGCGGCGGGATCGGCGATGAATTTGAAGGTCACGGCGGAAAGCCGCGCGGCTTGGCCCCAATAGCCGGCGTACCGCGCGAGTTCGACGCGGTCGCCCTTCACCCAGCGGGTGAAGCGGAACGGGCCGGTGCCGATCGGAGTGGTCTGGTTTTGTGCCGCCGTTTGGGGCGCGACCATCACCGCGTCGCCCCAGCCGAGGCCGTAGAGGAAATCCGCGTCCGGCCGCTTGAGGGTGATCACCGCGGTCTCCGGCTCCGGGCAGTCGATCGCCGCGATCGGCTCGAAAATCTCCTTCTGCGCGTTGGTGCTGTCCGGGGCGCGGGCGCGGTCGAAGGAAAATTTCACGATCGCGCAGTCGAATTGGGTGCCGTCATGGAAAGTGACATGGGGGCGGAGCGCGAAGCGGAGAT
>JAKCCP010000243.1 GCA_021841985.1 Pseudomonadota bacterium
CGACGGCCGCGCCGACGACCGCGCGGCGCTGCAAAAATGCCTCGACCAGGGCGGGGTTCTCTATCTCGACAAGCGCTACGACGTCGCCTCCGGCGGCCTCAACCTTCCCCCCGGCGCCCGGGTCGTCGGCCAATGGCGACCATCCGGCGGCTGGGGCGACAACTGGGCCGGGCCATCGGCGATCATCCTCAACCCCGCCCATCCGATCACCATGCAAACCAACACCGCGCTCTCCGGCGTGCTCGTCATCTCGCGCGGGGTGTTGCCGCTGCTTCCGGTCACCACTTTCCGCCAGGCGATGGCGCTCGCGGCGTATCTGCATCAAGGCGCCGGCGTCACCGCGGCGAGGATCACCCGCCGCGGCGCCGGCTGCACGGCAGCGCCCGAGATGCGCGTGACCGGCGGCGCCGGGCGCGGGTTCGCGGCGCGGCTCACCATGCAGGATGGCGGGCTGGCGGCGATCGCCATCACCGATGACGGCGATCAGTATCCCGCCAACCCGATGGTGAGCTTCACCGGCGGCGGCTGCGCGATCGCGCCCGAGGCCGTGGTCACCGTAAGCGGCGGCGCCGGCACCGGCATCGTGCTCGCCCCGGGTGACGACATGTATCTCGAAAATGTCGATGTCCTCGGCTTCAATGTCGGCATCTCGGGCAATTTCGCCGCGCGCGTGCAGGGGGCGAACGTGTTCGTCGATGCCGATCAGGGCATCCTGCTGCAAAACGCCTATTCCAATCCGGTCATCTATAACTGGCAGGCGGTCCCCGATCTGACGCCGCCCGGCCCCGAGAGCGTGACCAACCCGACGACGCCGGTCACCGCCATCGCCGCCGACGCGAGCGGGCGGATCCGGGTCGGCATGGCCGCCGGCGCGATCGATTTCCGCGATGGCGATCCCGTCTGGATCGCCGGCGCGGACGGCGTCGCGATCGCGCAGAAACCCTGGACCATCGTCGATTACGACGCCCGTGCCGGCACCTTCGCGCTCGCGGGGTCGGCGTTTTCCGGCCGCTGGACGCCGGGCACCGGCACCATCGTCACCAACGGCTTTCGCCGCCAGGGCCCGGGATGGTGGCTCGCCCGGTCCACCGGCTTCGATCTCACCAGCCCGCAAGTGTTCGGCCATGACATCGGCTTCGAGGTCGCGGCCGGCGCCTCCTGGGTCAACGTGGCCAATCTCGGCGTCGATAACGAGATGCGCACGGAGGATGCGACCACCACCTGCATCCTCATCGATGGCGGCCAGTGGGTGACGTTTTCCGGGGGCTCGTGCTCCTCGCAAGGCGTCGCGGTGCGCCAGGTCGCGGTCGATCCCCAGGGCGGCACCAACACCGTCTCCGGCGTCATGCTGGCGAGCAACGACAATCGCCGCCCCGGCTCGCTGGTGACGGCACTCGCCGGCGCGCTCGCGATCGTCGGCGGGGCGGCGCAATATGGCGGCATCTATGTCGGGCCGGAGATGGGCCATCTCCTGCTCGCGACCGGCGGCACCCACAGCGCCATCACCTATGCGAGCCCCGCGGCCCAGGCGGCGACCACGGTCTCGCCGGCGAGCCGGTTCGAACGCGGCCAGCCGGTCGCCGAAAGCCGTGACGCCGAGGGCAATGTCTCGTTGCGCCTGGACGCGACCCCGGCCGGCGGCAATGCCTGGGCCTTGCAAAGCGGCACCGACCATGGCGCCGCCTTCGTCGATCAATCGGACAAGGTGACGGTCTGGTGGGCCAATCGCTTCGGCTTCAACCTGCCGGTGCCGCTCTATGGTTCGTCGGCGATCCTGCCGGGCGGCGTCTCCACCTCGCTGGTGCTCGACCATCGCCCCGATACCGACCTCGCCAGCGCCGGCGGCACGCGGCTTCCCGGCGCCCTGCTCGCCGCCGCCGTGGTGATCCGGAGCGGTGCCCAGCGCGCCGCCTTCACCGACACCACCGACAGCGCGCGCGCTCTCGCCGCCGCCGCCAACAACGCGCAAATCGGCCAGCGCTGGCGCACGCGCATCGCAAACACCACCACCACGGCCGAAACCATCGCCCCCGGCGCCGGCGTCACCCTGATCGGCAAAGCGAGGATCCTGCCCGGCACCTGGCGGGATTTCGATTTCACCGTGACCGGCCCCGACGCCATCACCATGCTCTCGGTCGGCGGCGGGATGAACTGAGCCCCGCCGCGCCGCCGATCAGGCCGCATCCTCTCCGCTTAACCCAGCCTTAGGCTTTACCCGATACTGTTGCGTGATCGCACACTCATCACCCAAGGTACCATAAATGGCTTGGTGGCCCTTCGTCCGGCGTGACGCGCTCACAAAACAGCAAGCCAAGGCGGCGCGCTTCAAGGAATGGTTCGAATCCGCCATGGTCATGGTGGATAACGTCCCGGCGGGCGTGATCTGGAGCGATCCGCACCAGAACTTCGCCATCACCTACGCCAATGCCGCCGCCAAGACGCTGCTCGGCGAGGGCGCGAACGGGACGCCGGCGCTCACCGAGCAGCGCTTGCCGCAACTGTTCCCGGCGCTTGGCGACCGGCTCGCCTCCGACGGCTCGGCGCATCTGCAAACCGCGTTCGGCGCGCGGATGCTGGACCTCCAGGCACTCGCGATCCGCAATCAAGCCGGCGCCCATATCGGCACCATGGCGGTGTTCAGCGACATCACCCGCAAAACCGAACTGGTGGGCGATTTCGAGGTCAAAGTCGCCTCCCTCGTCTCGCGTGTCGCGGCGCTCTCCGATTCCCTCAAAGCGATCGCCAGCCGCATGAGCGATTCCGCCGATCGGACGGAGCGCCAGGCGGTGGAAGCCTCGCTCGCCGCCGGCGAAGCCAATAGCGGGATCAGCACCGTCAGCGCGGCGGCGGAGGAACTCTCCGCCTCGGTCGCCGAGATCAGCTCCCGCATGGCGCGCTCGCTCACCATCAACCGCGCCGCCACCACCACCGCGCAGCAAACCGACGGCATCGTCGCCCGCCTCGCCGAGGATGCGCGGCGCATCGGCGACGTCGTCAGCATGATCACCGGCATCGCCGGACAAACCAATCTGCTCGCCCTCAACGCGACGATCGAGGCGGCGCGCGCCGGCGATGCCGGCAAGGGGTTCGCCGTCGTCGCCGGCGAGGTGAAGTCGCTCGCCGTGCAGACGACGCGGGCGACCGGCGATATCGGCGCCCAGATCGAGCGCGTCCAATCCGCGACCGGCGAGGCGGTCGGCGCGATCGGCGGCATCACCAAGGCAATCGAGGAGGTGAGCGAGATCGCCACCGGCATCGCCTCCTCGGTCGAGCAGCAGGGCGCCGCCGCGAGCGAAATCGCCCGCGCCGCGAGCCAGGTCATGAACAGCGCCAATCACATGACCCGGAACGTCACCGATGTCACCGAAAACGCGCGAAGCGTCGCCGCCGCCGCGACCGAACTGCTCGCCGCGGCCACCGAACTGAGCCAGGCCTCCAGCCGTCTGCACGACGATTCCGGGCGCTTCCTGGAAACCATGCGGGCGGCGTGACGGAGCACCGCCGGCTCACGCCCGCAAGGGTCGGTGCGCGGTTTCGGGGGCGAGAGCGATGAAGGGAAGGCCGACGAGGTAGATCAGCGAAAGCATCGCGATGGTGATCGGGTAGCTCCCGATCAGCACGGTGAGGAAGCCGATCAGCGCGGGCCCGGCGGCGCCGAGCAGGCGGCCGAAACTGAACGCGAACCCCGCCCCGGCGCCGCGCAAGGCGCCCGGAAACATCTCCGGCAGCCAGATCGTATAGAGCGCGAAGACGCCATTGGTGAAAAACCCGAGCACCGGCAGCAGCATCATGAACAGGCGGAGATCGTCGAGCCGCGCGATCGCGACGTAATAGGACACGACCACGCTCGCCATCGCGCCGAGAAAGAACACCACCGCCGTTTTCCGCCGCCCGCCGATCCGCGCGGTGATCCAGGGCATGAAAAAACACCCGGCGAGGGTGCCGAGATTGGTCACCAGGCCGCAGACCGCGCCCATGGCCTGAGCGTGGGCGGGGCTCGCGCCGCGCGCGACGAGGCGCGTGATCACCACCGTCGGCGCCCAGAAATTCGAGGACCAGAGGCCAAAAATGATGCACGCCATCATCAGCGCCGCCGCCCAGGTGACGCGCGCCTGACCCGCCGCGAACAGGGCGCCGAATTTCGCCGGCGCCGACGCCGCCTTGCGGCGCGGCTCGGGAATGTTCCGGCGCAGATAGAGCGTGAGCAGCGCCGGCAGGATGCCGAGCATGAACATCCCGCGCCAGCCGAGCGTATTGGCGGCGATGAGGGTCACCAACGCGGCGAGGAAAGCCCGGTCGGCGTCGCCGTGTGCAGCCACCCGGCGAGACGGACACGCATCGCCTCGGGCACCGATTCGTGCAATAGCGGCGTCCCCGCCGCCCATTCGCCGCCGATCCCGAAGCCGGCGATGAAGCGGAAAACGGCGAACATCGCGATCCCGTCGGCGAGCCCGCAAAGCGCGGTGAAAACGGAATAGACCAGCACCGTCCAGCACATCACCCGCACCCGCCCGACGCGGTCCGCCGCCCATCCCCAGACCATCGAACACGCCCAGCCGAGCATGAACAGCGAGAACAAAATCCCGCCATAGACGCCGATATTGGCGCGGCTCGCGACCAGGCCGCTCCGTGGCAGGAGATCGGTCAGCGCCGCGACCAGGAGATAGCCGTACATCGAGGAATCGAAGCCATCCAGCATCCAGCCGAGCCACGTCGCCCAGAACACGCGGCTCGGCGAAACGGCGGCGATGCGGGCGGAACCGAGAACGTTCGACACGCGCTTTTCCTAGAAAGAGTTAGGCATTTGAAAAAATGAAGGGCCTCTTTCGACTTCCGAAAAAGAAGCAAAAAGACTTTCTTCCCGGTTTCGGGGCGCCGCTTTGCGCTAGGATCGCCAGCGCCGCGCGGTGCCGGCGGTGATGCCGCCATCGATCACCAGTTCGGAGCCGGTCATGTAGCGTGACGCATCGGAGGCGAGGAACAAAACGCCGGCCGCGACCTCCGCCGCCGTCCCCGCTACACCGACCGGCACTTCCCGGGCGAGGGCATGGGGATCGATCGGCGCGTTGCGTGCCGCGCCCTCGGCGCCGGTCGGGATTTTTTGCCAGATCGGAGTGTCGATGATCCCGGGATGGACGGTGTTGACCCGGATCCCGTCATCGGCGATCGCGCATTCCAGCGCCACCGCCTTGGCGAACAGCCTCACCCCGCCCTTGCTCGCGCAATAGCCGGCGAGCCCCGCCGAGCCGCGAATGCCGGCGACCGAGGACATGATCACGATCGAGCCGCCACCGGCTCTCCGCATCGCCGGCACGGCATGCTTCACGGCGAGAAAGACACCATCCATATTGACCGCGTTCTGCCGCCGCCAATCGGCGAGCGTCATGTCGATGGCGGCGACCAGAAGGCCGATGCCGGCATTGGCGACCAAAACATCGAGCCGGCCATGGACGCGCTCGGCGCTCGCGATCACCTCCGGCCAGCGCGCCTCGTCGGTCACGTCCTGCGCGAGAAAGATCGCGGCGCCGCCGGCCTCGGTGATCTCGCCGGCGAGCGCGGCGCCGCCCGCGGCGTCGATATCGGTGATCACCAGCTTCGCGCCTTCCCGGGCCAAAAGACGCGCGCAAGCCGCGCCGATCCCCGAGGCGCCGCCGGTGACGATCGCGACCTTGCCCGCGACTTGTCCCATGTCCGCTTCCTCGCCTTATTTCTTGTCTCAGGCGCGCAGCATCAAAGATATCGGCGACCGGCGCAAGCGCCCCCGCGCCA
>JAKCCP010000288.1 GCA_021841985.1 Pseudomonadota bacterium
TTCCGATCTACCGGAACCCGGTTCCCGCGCGGGTGGCGTTCGATCAGGTTTTCCAGGGCGAGGGGGCTGGGCAGGTCCATCACGCCCCCTGACGCCGCGCCATGGGGAAAGCCATGGGGAAACACCGGGGGCGGGGTTGCGGCGGGGCGGCGGCCTGCGCTAGAAGCGCTGCTTCCGGGGCGGCTGGTTCCGGACGGTGGGCGGTTAGCTCAGCGGGAGAGCGTCCGCTTGACACGCGGGAGGTCACTGGTTCAATCCCAGTACCGCCCACCAATATACCGCCCACCAATATACCGCCCACCAAATCCCCGGATTTCTCCATCATTCGGCACAGCCTTCGCGGTGGAGGAGGTCGCGCACCGCGGCTTCGGCGACCTCGCGCGAGGTGAAGGCATCGCCGATCCCGCGCGCCAGCACGAAGGCGAGGCGGCCATCGCGCATTTTCTTGTCATGGCGCATATGGGCGATCAAGGCGCGCGCCGAGAGCGGCCGGCCGAGAGCGGCCAAGCGCGCTGGAAGACCAACGGCGCCGATATGGGCGATCACCCGTTCGGCGTCAGCGGCCGCGCAATGGCCGAGCCGGACGGAGAGCAGAAACGCGAGACCGAGGCCGATCGCCACCGCCTCGCCATGCAGAATCCGGCCATAGCCGCATTCCGCCTCCAGGGCATGGCCGAAACTATGCCCGAGATTGAGCAGCGCCCGGCCATTGGCCGGCTTCTCCTCGCGCTCGTCCTCGCCGACCACCGCCGCCTTGAAGGCCGCGGCGCGGAGAATGGCCTCCGCCTGAAGGGCGCGGTCGCCGGCGACCACGGCGCCGCCATGCGCCTCGCACCAGGCGAAGAATGCGGCATCGCCGATCAGCCCGGCCTTGACGATTTCGGCATAGCCGGCGCGCAATTCGCGGGCCGGGAGGCTCGCCAGCGTCGCGGTATCGGCGAGCACGAGACGCGGCTGGTGGAAGGCGCCGACCAGGTTCTTGCCGCGCGGCGTGTTGACGCCGGTCTTGCCGCCGACGCTCGAATCGACCTGGGCGAGCAGCGTCGTCGGCATCTGCACGAAAGGCAGGCCGCGCAGCGTGGTTGCGGCGGCGAAACCGGCGAGATCGCCGACCACCCCGCCGCCGAGCGCGATCACCGAAGTCTGCCGCTCGATGCCGAAGCCGAGCAAGCCATCGACGAGGCGCGCGTAGCCGTCGATCGATTTGCTTTCCTCGCCGGCCGCGACGATCAGGCTCTCGCACGCGATCGCGGTTGCGGCGAGGCTGGCCTCGAGGCGCGCGAGGTACAGCGGCGCGACCGTCGCGTCGCTGATGACGACGGCGCGTTTTTGCGGCAGAATCGGAGCGAGCAGCGCGCCGGCGCGATCGATCAGCCCCTCCCCGACGACGATATCATAGGGTTGGGTCGCGAGCGGCACCCGTAACCGACGCGGCGGGCGATGGCCGGCGATCGCCGCGAATACCCGCCGCGTCGTCGCCTCCAGCGTCTCGTCCTCGCAATCGACGATGATGTCCGCCTCGGCATAGAGCGGCGCGCGTTCCGCTTGCAGCCGGGTCAGGATCTCGGCCGGATCGCCGCCGGCGAGCAACGGACGGTGAGTTCGTCCGGCGACGCGGCGGGCGAGAACCGGGATCGGGCAGCGCAGCCACAGCGACACCGCGCGGGCGCTGATTTCGGCCCGCGTCGCGGGGTCGAGAAAGGCGCCCCCGCCGGTCGCGAGCACCATCGGCGGCCCGGCGAGCAGGCGCTGGATCACCCGCCGCTCGCCGTCGCGAAATTCGCGCTCGCCGTAGCGGGCGAAGAGTTCGGCGATGTCGAGCCCGGCGGCGGTCTCGATTTCGGCGTCGGCATCGAGGAAGGGAAGGGCGAGGCGGGCGGCGAGACGGCGGCCGACCGAGGTTTTCCCCGCCCCCATGAGGCCGATCAGGACCAGGGATCGCCCGGCGAGGGCGGGGATTTCATCGTCTGGCGATGTATCGGCGGATGGCTCGGTGTTGCGTATCATGGTGGCGGAAGCTAGCACAGGGGGGAAGCCTAACGCCAAGAGAGAGCGCATGCGCACAACCCTGCTGATCGTGGTTCTGCTCGGGATCGTCGCCGCCGGCATCGGCGTGCTGGTGCTCGGCGCCTTCCCGCCGGCGCCGCACACCGCGATGGTCGAAAAGACCCTGCCGCTGACGCGCCCGGCCGCGCCGCGCTGATCCGGGCGAGCACCGCCATGGACCGCCATCTCGAGGCGTTTCTGGAAATGCTCGCCGCCGAGCGCGATGCCGCCGCCAACACCCGCGAAGCCTATCGCGCCGATCTCGAGGATTTCGCGGCGTTTGCCGCAGGAAGCGGGGTTTCGCTCGCCGGGGCGACGCCGGCGCTGCTCCGCGATTATCTCGGCCGCCTGCGTGCCCGGGGGCTGGCGGCGCGGAGCCAGGCGCGGCATCTCTCCGCGCTCCGCCAATTCTATCGCTTTCTGCTGCGCGAGGGTTTTCGCGCCGATGACCCGAGCGCCGGGCTCGATGCGCCGCGCCCGGGCAAGAAGCTGCCGACATTTCTCTCCCCCCAAGAGATCACCGCCCTCCTCGATGCGGCGGGGCGGCTTCCCGGAAGGAGCGGGGCGACGGCGGTCGCGGCGCTGGAATTGCTCTATGCCACGGGGCTCCGGGTTTCCGAGCTGCTCGCGCTGTCGCCCTCCGCGATCACCGTCGGTGAGGCGGTGATCCTGGTGCGTGGCAAGGGCGGCAAGGAACGGATCGTGCCGCTGTCGCCGATCGCCGTGGCGGCGGCCGAGCGCCTGCTCGCGGGGCGGGAAAAGCCGGGGGGGGAGCCGGGGCGCTGGCTGTTTCCGGGGCGCGATCGGCGCCGCCCGATGACCCGCCAGGGCCTCGCCCTTCTCCTCAAACAGGCGGCGCTGGTCGCCGGGCTCGACCCGGCTCTGGTCTCGCCGCACGTGCTGCGCCACTCGTTTGCGACCCATCTGCTCGCCAATGGCGCCGATCTCCGCAGTTTACAGACCCTGCTCGGCCACAGCGCCATCGCGACGACGGAGATCTATACCCATCTCACCACCGAGCGGCTGCAAGCGGCGGTTGCGCGGCATCACCCGCTGGCGCGCCGGCGGACATGAGCGGCGCGGGATTGGTCGCCGGAACGGCGCGGGATTGATCGCCGGAACGGCGCGGGATTGGTTGCCGGGAAATTTGTGCTAAAGCCCCTCGCCATGCGCCATTTCCTCGATTTCGAAAAACCGATCGCCGAGCTGGAAAGCAAGATCGACGAGCTGCGCCGGATGGCCGAGCCGGGCGGGATCAATATCGCCGAGGAGGTCGCGCGCCTGACCGAAAAAGTGGACCGCCAGCTCCGCACCACCTACGCCAAGCTCTCGCCGTGGCAGAAAGCACAGGTCGCGCGCCACCCTGAGCGGCCCAAGGCGAGTGACTACGTTGCCGCCCTGATCACCGAGTTCACGCCGCTCGCCGGCGATCGTGCTTTCGCCGATGACGCGGCGGTGATCGGCGGGCTGGGGCGCTTCCAGGGCCACGCGGTGATGGTGCTCGGCACGGAGAAGGGCAATGACACCGAAAGCCGGGTCAAACATAATTTCGGCATGAGCCGGCCGGAAGGGTATCGCAAGGCGCGGCGGCTGATCGAACTCGCCGGGCGGTTTGGTCTGCCCGTTCTCACTTTCGTCGATACCTCCGGCGCCTATCCCGGGATCGAGGCGGAAGCGCGCGGCCAGGCCGAGGCGATCGCGCGGGCGATCGAGGCCTGTCTCGCGGCACCCGTGCCGATCGTCGCCACCATCATCGGCGAAGGCGGCTCCGGCGGCGCGATCGCGCTGGCCAGCGGCGACGCCGTCTTGATGCTCGAGCACGCGATCTACTCGGTGATCTCGCCCGAGGGCTGCGCCTCCATCCTGTGGCGTGACGCGAGTGCGGCGGAGGCGGCGGCGGAGGCCCTGAAACTCACCGCCGACGACCTCAAACGTCTCGCCCTGATCGATCAGGTGATCGCCGAACCGCTCGGCGGCGCCCATCGCGCGCCCGAGGTCGCGATCGCCGCCGTGGCCGAGGCCATCGCCAAAGCTCTCACGCCGCTCCTCGCCCTCACCCCGGAGGTGCTGTGCGACCGGCGAGCGGAGAAATTCCTCGCCATGGGGCGCGACGGCGTGACTTGACCAAGGATGGGGGAAAATTGTTCTTTTTTATAAAAAAGAACTTTTTCACCCGTTGGGCAGTGCCTGCGGCGCTGTCCGCTCCGGGAAAACCGGAGAAAAGTCTTTTTGCTTCTTTTTCTTCAGAAAAAGAAGATTCTTTCTTTTGTTTTTGCTTGGCACGAAAGAGCGACAATCCATGAGCACGACCTCCCCCGGTCACGCCGCCTGGCGCCCGCGCGCCAACCCGTGGGCGATCGCGATCGTCGTCACCATGGCGGCGTTCATGGAGATCATCGACACCACCATCGTCAATGTCAGCCTGCCGCACATCGCCGGCTCGATGTCGGCGAGCTATGACGACGCCACCTGGACGCTCACCTCCTATCTCGTCGCCAACGGCATCGTCTTGCCGATTTCCGGCTGGCTCGGGCGGGTGATCGGGCGCAAGCGCTATTTCATGATCTGCATCGCCGCCTTCACGATCAGCTCCTTCCTTTGCGGCGTTGCGACCTCGCTCCCGCAGATCATCGTCTTCCGGCTGATGCAGGGGTTTTTCGGCGGCGGCCTGCAACCCAATCAGCAATCGATCATTCTCGATACCTTCGAGCCCTCGCAGCGCGGGCGCGCCTTTTCGGTGGTCGCCATCGCGACCATCTTCGCGCCCGTCATCGGGCCGACTTTGGGCGGCTGGATCACCGATAATTACTCCTGGCGCTGGGTGTTCCTGATCAACGTGCCGATCGGCATCATCGCCTTTCTGGCGGTCGGCGCGCTGGTCGAGGATCCGCCCTGGGTGAAGGCCGAGCGCGGGAGCCGCCGCGGCATCGATTATATCGGCGTCGCGCTGATCGCGCTCGGCATCGGCAGTCTCCAGATCATGCTCGATCGCGGCGAGGACAATGACTGGTTCGCCGACCCGATGATCCGCGCCTTCGGCCTTCTCGCCGCGATCGGGCTGATCGGGGCGGCGGTGTGGCTGACCATCGCCAAGAACCCGGTGGTCAATCTCCGCGTTCTCGGCGATCGCAATTTCGCGCTCGGCTCGGTGATGATTTTCATGATCGGCGCCATTCTTTATTCGAGCGCGGTCCTGATCCCGCAACTCGCGCAGGAGCAGCTCGGCTATACCGCGACCCTCGCCGGCCTCGTCCTCTCCCCGGGCGCGGTCTTGATCCTGTTCCTGATCCCGATCATCAGCCGGCTTTTGCCGCACGTGCAGACCAGGCTCTTCATCGCTTTCGGGTTCTTCTCGCTCGGCTGCGCCCTCGCCTATGCCCACGACCTGACCCCGGACGCCGATTACAACACCCTCGCCCTGATGCGCGGCGCACAGACTTTTGGCCTGGCTTTCCTGTTCGTCCCCAATAGTGCGATCGCCTATTCCACCCTGCCGCGCTCGGCCAACGCCGATGCCAGCTCGCTTTACGTGATGTTCCGCAACATCGCCGGCTCGATCGGGATTTCGCTCGCGACCGCGATGGAAACCGAGCGCACCCAGGTCCGCCGCGCCTACCTCGCCCAGCACCTGACGCCGCTCGAACAGCCCTATGTCACGACCAAGGCGGCGATC
>JAKCCP010000159.1 GCA_021841985.1 Pseudomonadota bacterium
TCGCCGCTGGCACCCGGCTCCTTGGTGCGTTCCAGAACGGCGATGGTCCGCACGCTTGCCGGCAGGGCGGCGAGGAAGGCGTCCGCGGCGAAGGGACGGAACAGGCGCACCTGCACCACGCCGAGCCTCTTCCCCCGCGCGCGGAGCGCCGCGGCGGTGGCGCGCGCGGTCTCGGCGGCGCTACCCATCACCACCACCACCCGATCCGCGTCGGGCGCGCCGTCGTAGTCGAACAGGCTGTAGCGCCGGCCGGTCAGCGCGCCGAGCCGGTCCATCGCTGCCTGCACATGGCCGGGCATCGCGGCAATGAACGGGTTCACCGTTTCGCGCGCCTGGAAGAACGTGTCCGGGTTGTGGGCGGTGCCACGCACCACCGGATGCTCGGGGTCGAGCGCGCGGGCGCGGTGGGCATGCACGAGATCGTCGTCGATCAGCGCGCGGAGCTGCGCGTCCTCCAGCAACGTCAAGGTGTTCACCTCGTGGGAGGTGCGAAACCCATCGAAAAAATGCAGCAGCGGCACCCGCCCGGCCAGCGTCGCCGCCTGCGCGACCAGCGCCAGATCGTGCGCCTCCTGCACCGAGGCCGAGCAGAGCAGCGCGAAGCCGGCCGACCGCACCGCCATGACATCGGAATGATCGCCGAAGATCGACAGCGCTTGCGTCGCGACCGAGCGCGCCGCGACATGGAACACCGTCGGCGTCAGCTCGCCGGCGATCTTGAACATGTTGGGCAGCATCAGCAGCAGGCCCTGCGAGGCGGTGAAGGTCGTGGTCAGCGCGCCGGCCTGCAACGCGCCATGCACGGCGCCGGCGGCCCCGCCCTCGCTTTGCATCTCCTGCACCACCGGCACCTCGCCCCAGATATTGGGGATGTCGGCGGCGGCCCATTCGTCGGCGAGTTCGGCCATCGGGGAGGATGGCGTGATCGGGAAGATCGCGCAGACCTCGTTGACCCGATAGGCGACATGGGCGACGGCGGTGTTGCCGTCCAGCGTGGCGCGCGTCTCCATCTCAACCCGCCACCGGCTCGGCGATCATGGAGATCGCGTGGCACGGGCATTGTTCGAAGCAGACCGCGCAGCCGGTGCATTTCGCGTAATCATAGCGATAGCGCCGGCCGGCGCCGAGCTTCACGATCGCATCCTCCGGACAGGAGGCATAGCAGTTATCGCATTCGAAACAGACGCCGCAGGAGAGGCAGCGCTGCGCTTCGCGGCGCGCCTCGGGCGGGGCGAGGCCGGCCGTGATCTCGGCGAACCCGGTCCGTTCGGCGGGCGGGATTTCGCGCAGCAAGGCAGGATCGGCGTCGCTGAACACCGGCAGGCGCAGCATCGCGAAGCTGGCGAGCGGCGGCGGTGCCGGCTCCGCGTAGGCGGCGTCGCGCAACCAGGCGTCAATGTGCCGCGCCGCCCGCTTGCCGTGACCGACCGCGATGGTGACGCTGCGCTGGGCCGGGATCATGTCGCCGCCGGCGAAAATCCCCGCCGCCCCGGTCATCATGTCGGGCCCCACCGCCACCGTGCCGTCCGGGTTCACCGCGACACCCGGGACGCGGCGGAGGAATCCGCTGTCGCTGTCCTGGCCGAGCGCCAGCACCACCGCATCGGCGCTCAGGGTCTCGATCTCCCCGGTCGGTCGCGGATGGCCGTCCGGGTCGATCGTCATGCGTTCGACGGTGAGCGCGTCGGCGGCGATTTCCCTGATCGTGGTGAGCCACTTGATCTTCACCCCCTCGGCCAGCGCCTCGTCGGCCTCGAACGCATGCGCGGGCATATGCGCGCGGTCGCGGCGATAGACGATCAGCGCCTCGGACGCGCCGAGGCGGCGGGCGGTGCGGGCGGCGTCCATCGCGGTGTTGCCGCCGCCATAGACGATCACCCGCCGGCCGAGCCGCGGGCGTTCCCCGGTGCTCACCTCGCGCAGCAGGCTCACCGCATCGAGCACCCGGGCGGCGTCGCGGGCGGGGATCTCCACATGGTGGGAAAGCCCCGCGCCGATCGCGACGAACACGGCATCGAAACGCCCGGCGTCGCGTTCGGCGAGCAGATCGTCGCCCTTGCGGTTGAGCACGATGCGAACGCCGAAATCCTCGATGCGGGCGATCTCGCGCGCCAGTTCCGCGCGTGGCAGGCGATAGGCGGGGATGCCGAAATGCAGCATCCCGCCGGCGACCGGCCCGGCCTCGTGGATCTCGACCGCGTGGCCGAGCCTTGTCAGGTGATAGGCGCAGGAAAGCCCCGACGGGCCGGCACCGACCACCAGCACCCGCTTGCCGGAGGCCGCCGCGGCCGGCGGGAACGCCCAGCCCTGTTCGATGGCGCGATCACCGAGAAAGCGCTCCACCGCATGGATGCCGACCGCCGCATCCAGTTCGTTGCGGTTGCACGCGGTTTCGCAGGGATGATAGCACACCCGCCCATGCGTCGCCGGCAATGGGTTGTCGGCGGTCAGCCGCAGCCACGCGGCGTGGTGGTCTCCGGCCTGGGCGAGGGCGAGCCAGCCCTGGATGTCTTCCCCGGCCGGGCAGGCGTTTTGGCACGGTGGCAGGAGATCGACATAGACCGGGCGGCGCAGACGCGTCGGGCCGGCGCCGGGTTCGGCGGTGAGATCGATCGCCGGGGTCAGGTCGGATCGTTTCAGCATCTGCGGCTCTCCTTTCCGCAAGGAGAGAGCCTATGCGCGGCGATGACGGACGCATTGATCTCGGTCAACCGGCGCCGCGCCGCCACGAACGAAGTCGGCCGCATCAGCAGATCCGCGGCAGTTGTTCCCCGCTCAGCAGATCGAGCACCCGGACCCCGCCGATCGTCGCCGCCAGCACGCGCCCGCGCCCGGGCGCGGCGACGACCCGGCCGATCATCGCGGCGCTCGCCCCGCCGGGATGGCGCCGCAGCACGTCCAGCGCGCGCGCCGCATGCTGTTCCGCAACGAACGCCACCATCCGGCCCTCATTGGCCACATACCAGGGATCGAGGCCGAGAATCTCGCACGCCCCCTGCACGGCCTCGCACACCGGCACCGCGGCGGCGTCCACGCGCAATTCCACCCCGGCCGCGGCGGCGATCTCCACCAACGCCGAGGCCAGCCCGCCGCGCGTGAGGTCGCGCAGGCAGTGCGGCGTGACACCGGCGTCGATCAGATCCGCCACCGCCGGAGCGAGGCAGGCAAGGTCGCTGCCGATCGCCGGTTCGAACCCCAGCCCCTCGCGCGCGGCCATGATGGCGATGCCGTGCCGTCCGAGATCCCCGCTCAGCAATACAGCGTCGCCTGGTCTCACCTCCGCCGGTCCTATGGTGATACCGGCGGGGATCAGCCCGATGCCGGCGGTGGTGATGTAGATCCCGTCGCCCTTGCCGCGCTCCACCACCTTGGTGTCGCCGGTGGCCACGCGCACCCCGGCCGCCGCCGCCGCCCGGCCCATGGAGGCGGCGATGCGCCGGAGCCGCGCGATTTCCAGCCCTTCTTCCAGGATGAACCCGGCGCTGAGCGCGAGCGGCCGCGCCCCGCACATCGCCAGATCGTTCACCGTGCCGATCACCGCCAGCACGCCGATATCCCCGCCCGGGAACTCGAGCGGGGTGACGACGAAGGAATCGGTGGTGAAGGCGAGGCGGCTGCCGCCCACCGCGAGGGTCGCGCCGTCGTGCAGCGGCGCCGCCGATGACACGCCGAAGCAGGGGAGAAACAGCTCCGCGATCAGGCGCGAGGTGAGCGCGCCGCCCCCGCCATGGCCACGTTCGATCACGCCCTCCTCGGCCACCGGCAGCGGACAGGCGGGGCCGCTCATGCCGCCGCCCGCCGGTAGCGGTAGTAGGCGGCGCAGGCCCCTTCGGAGGAAACCATGGTGGCGCCGAGCGGATGGTCGGGGGTGCAGGAAGTGGCGAAGGCGGGGCAGGCGGTGGGCCTCGTCCGCCCGCGCAGGATTTCGCCACTGAGGCACGGGCCGGCGGCGATTGGCGCGGCGATCGCGGGACGGAACCGCGCGCGGGCATCAAAGCGCGCATAAGCGGGCGCGAGATCGAGCCCGCTCGCCGCGATCTCGCCCATGCCGCGCCAGACGCGCGGCGCGGGCACGAACACGCGCCGCAGCGCCGCCTGCGCGGCGGCGTTGCCGCCGTCACGAACCGAACGCGCATAGCGATTTTCCACCTCGGCGCGGCCTTCCTCCAACTGACTGAGACAGGCCAGCAGACCCTGCAACAGATCGACCGGCTCGAACCCCGTCACCACGATCGGCACGCCAAAGCGGCGCGCGATCGCCGCGTATTCGCCATAGCCCATCACCGTGCAGACATGCCCGGCGGCGAGGAAGCCCTGCACCGGATTGTCCGGCGCGGCGAGCAGCGCCTCGATCGCCGGCGGCACCAGAACATGCGCGCAGATCAGGCTGAAATTCGCGAGATTTGCCGCCTCCGCGCGCAACACCGCGATCGCGGTCGCCGGCGCCGTGGTCTCGAACCCGACGGCGAGGAACACCACCTCGCGCGCCGGATTGGCCTTGGCGAGCGCCAGCGCATCCAGCGGCGAATAGACCATCCGCACATCCGCCCCGCGCGCTTTCGCGCCCAATAGGCTGCCCGCCGTGCCCGGCACGCGCAGCATGTCACCGAACGAACAGAGGATCACACCAGGCATGGCGGCGAGCGCGATCGCCTGATCGATGACCTCGGCCGCGGTCACGCAGACCGGGCAGCCCGGGCCGTGCAGCAGCGTGACCGCATCGGGCAGAATCTGGTCGATCCCGTGGCGCAACAGGGAATGCGTCTGCCCGCCGCAGATTTCCATGATCGTCCAGGGGCGCGTGACCAGCGCGCGGATCGCCCCGGCCAGACGCCGCGCGGCGGCGGGATCGCGGTATTCGTCGAGATATTTCATGCCGCGTCCTCCGCCAGCGTCGCGAGGTCGGCGAGCGTGCGCGCGGCTTCCTCCGCGTCCAGCACCGCGATCGCGACGCCGGCATGCACCAGCACGTAATCGCCCACCCGCGCTCCCGGCGCGAAGGCGAGCGCGATCTCCTTGACGATGCCGCCGAACGCCACCCGGGCGGAGCGGGTCAGTTCATCGTCGCCGAGGATGGCGAGAACCTGGCCGGGAACCG
The DNA here is from genome assembly GCA_021841985.1 of Pseudomonadota bacterium. Next base: position 5,099 of record JAKCCP010000159.1, read on the forward strand.
CGAGGCACATCAGACGTTCTCCTCGATCAGCGGGGCGGCGGCGAAGGCGATCTGGCCGACGGCGAGGCCGCCATCGTTCGGCGGCACAAGGCGATGGCGGAACGGGACGATCCCGGCCGCGCGCAGCCCGATCACCGTGTGCTCCGTCAGCCGGGCATTCTGGAAACATCCGCCGGTGAGCAGCACGCGGCGCGCGTCCAGCCGTCGCGCCACCGCGACGATCGCCTCGGCCAGCGCGACATGGAAGCCGGCGGCGAGCGGACCCGGGCGCAGACCGGCGGCGCGTCCGGCGAGCAGGGCGGCGAGCGTCGGCCGCCAATCGACCACCAGCGGGCGATCGCCGTTCACCTCCGGGGCCGGCAGCGGCGCGGCCTCGGCCCCCGCAGCGGCGGCTTCCAATGCCATCGCCGCCTCGCCCTCGAAGCTCGCGCGCTGGCAGAGATCGAGCAGGGCCGCGATGGCGTCGAATAGTCGCCCGGCGCTGCTGGCGAGCGGGGACGCGACGCCGCGCGCCAGCATGGCGGCGAGCACGCGAAGTTCGGCGGCCGTGAAGGTCGCGACCGGAGGCAGTCCGGTCATCTCCAGCGCGGCGGCGCC
>JAKCCP010000083.1 GCA_021841985.1 Pseudomonadota bacterium
CACGGCGGCGATCCTTCCCTCGAGTTCGGCAAGGACGTGCGCTGCCGAGGTCGGGCTGACGCGGCCCGAGCGATTGGCCGAGGGGGCCGCCACCGGGCGGGCGACGGCGGCGAGCAGGGCCTGGGCCAACGGATGGGCGGGCACCCGCACGGCGAGCGCGGGGAGCCCGGCGCTCACCAGCTCCGCGACCCGGCTCCCCGCCCGCCGCGGCAGCACGAGCGTCAGCGGCCCGGGCCAGAAGGCTTGCGCCAGCGCTTGCGCGAGCGGGGTCGCGACGACATCCGCGAACGCCGCCTCGGCGCTGGCGTAATGGCAGATCAGCGGGTTGAAGCGCGGCCGCCCCTTGGCCGCGAAAATCGCCGCGACCGCCGTGGCGTCGGTGGCGTCGGCGCCGAGGCCGTAGACGGTCTCGGTCGGGAAGGCGACGGTTTCCCCCGCCCGCAGCAGAGCGCCGGCGCGGGCGATCCCGGCGGCATCGGCGATGAGGTGTTCGGTCATGCCGGCGCCGCGCCTGGCGCGCGGCCGTGGCAGAAGAAGGGCGGGTTGAAAAAGCCCGGCTTGCCGTAGCGGAGCGGCGCGCCGGCGGCGTCCAGCACCACGCCGCCGGCCGCCTCCAGAACCGCTTGCGGCGCCGCCGTGTCCCACTCCATGGTCGGCCCGAGACGGGGGTAGAAATCCGCTCCCCCCTCGGCGAGGCGGCAGAATTTCACCGCCGAGCCGAGCTTGTGGATCGCGGCGATCCGTTTGCCGGCGAGCGCCGCCTTGAGCGCCGGGTCATCGCCATGATGGCGCGAGGCCAGCACGGTGAGCCCCGCCGGCGGCGGCGCGCGGGTCGTGATCGGGTGCGTCTCGCCGTTCCGCCGCTTCCAGGCGCCGGCGCCGACGATGCCGCCGAAGATTTCGCCGCTCGCCGGCACCGCGACCGCGCCGAGGATCGCGACCCCCGCCGCGACGAGGCCGATATTGACCGTGAACGCCGCCTCGCCGGCGGCGAATTCGCGGGTTCCGTCGAGCGGATCGACGAGCCAGAAGCGCCCGTCGATGGCGGTGATCCGGCCGGCGGCGACTTCTTCCTCGGCGATCACCGGAATGTCCGGGGTCGCGGCGCGGAGCCCCTGGGTGATCAGCGCCTCGGCGGCGCGGTCGGCCTCGGTCACCGGCGAGAAATCCTCTTTCCGCATGACCGCGAAGCCGCGCGCGCGTACTTCCAGGATGAGCCGCGCGGCATCGGCGGCGAGGTCTGCGGCAAGGTCGAGCAGGGCGGGATTGTCCATCCCCCGCATGTAGGCCGCCCCCTGGCATAGCGGCAAGTGGCTGCTAAACTGGGCCAAAATCACCTGGGGAAGGAGTTCCCGATGCACGACGTCGTTTTCGCCAAGCCGGCCCTGCCGAAATCGGGCGGCCTCTTGCTGCTGGTCGCCGAGGACGAGCCGCAAGCCGGCCTTTGGGCGGACGCCGATGCCGCGTGCGGCGGCGCGATCGCGCGGGCGGTCGCGGTCGCCGGGTTCAAGGGCGGCAAGGGCCAGACGCTCTCGCTCATCGCCCCTGGCGCCGGGCTCTCCCATCTCGCTTTGGCCGGGCTCGGCAAACGCGCCGAGATCACCCCGCTCGGCGCCGCCGAGGCCGGCGGGCGCGGTCTCGCCCTCCTCACCCAGGCCGAGACGGCGGCGCTGGCGGCGCCCGGCCTCGCGCCCGATCTGCTCGCCGAGGCCGCCCACGGCGCGGTGCTCCGCCTCTATCGCTTCGATCGCTACCGCACCCACGAAAAACCCGAGGACAAGCCGAAACTGACCCGGCTCGCGGTGCTCGCCGAGGGGCCGGAGAAGGTGAAAACCGCCTATGCGCCGCTGGACGCGCTGGCCGAGGGGGTGTTTTTCACCCGCGATCTGGTGAGCGAGCCGGCCAATGTGCTGACGCCGGTGGAATTCGCCGCGCGGGTCGAGAAACTCGCCGAACTCGGCCTGAAAATCGAGGTTTTCGAGCCGAAGGCGCTGGCCAAGCTCGGCTTCGGGGCGCTGCTCGGCGTCGCCCAAGGCAGCGCCAACGAGCCCCGCGTCGTGGTGATGAGCTGGCACGGCAGTGGCGCGCGCAAAAAGGACCAGAAACCGCTCGTCTTCATCGGCAAGGGCGTCACCTTCGATACCGGCGGCATCAGCATCAAGCCCGCCGCCGGGATGGAGGACATGAAATGGGACATGGCCGGCGCCGGCACGGTCGCCGGGCTGATGGCGACGCTGGCCCGGCGCAAGGCCAAGGTCGACGCCGTCGGCCTCATCGGCCTGGTCGAGAACATGCCCTCCGGCACCGCGCAGCGCCCCGGCGACGTGGTCAAAAGCCATTCCGGCCAGACCATCGAGGTGATCAACACCGACGCCGAGGGCAGGCTGGTGCTCGCCGATCTGATGTCCTGGTGTCAGGAGGCGTTTTCCCCCCGCCTGATGATCGATCTCGCGACCCTGACCGGGGCGATCATCATCGGGCTCGGCCACGAGCATGCCGGCCTCTTCGCCAATCACGACGAGCTGGCGACCCGCCTTTTGGAGGCCGGGCGGATCAGCGGCGACAAGCTCTGGCGCATGCCGCTCGCCGAGGCCTATGACCGGCTGATCAAATCCAACATCGCCGATATGAAGAATGTCGGCGGAAGGCCGGCCGGGGCGATCACCGCGGCGCAGTTCCTGCAACGTTTCGTGCGCGATGAAACCCCATGGGCGCATCTCGACATCGCCGGCATGGCGTGGTCGGAAAAGGATGCGCCGCTGGCGGCGAAGGGGGCGACCGGCTTCGGGGTGCGCCTCCTCGATCGGCTTGTCGCACGGTTTTACGAGGGCTGATGGCGGAAATCGCGTTCTATCACCTGCTCCGCGCCGGCCCCGAACAGGTGTTGCCGCAGCTTCTCGGCCGGACGCTCTCGCAGGGCGAGCGCGCCGTCATCCGGGTCGGGAGCGAAGAGCGCCTCGCCGCCCTCGATGACGCGCTCTGGCGCGCCGCCAGCCCGGACTGGCTGCCGCATGGGACGAGCGCCTCCGGCAACGCCGATCTCCAGCCGATCTGGCTCACGCTCGCCGACGAGGCGCCGAACGGCGCCCGCTTCCTGTTCCTGATCGACGGCGCCGAGAGCACCCGGCTCGATGCCTTCACCCGCGTCTTCGATCTGTTCGACGGCAATGACGCGGCGGCGTTGGCGGCGGCGCGGGGGCGCTGGCAGACGTGCAAGGCGGCGGGACACGCCGTGACCTACTGGCAGCAGGGCGCGCGCGGCTGGGAGAAGAAGGCGTAGGACGTGAGAAGACTCTTCTTTTTCTGAAGAAAAAGAAGCAAAAAAACTTCCCTCCGTTGTGGCAGTGCCGATGGCACTGCCACCAAGGCTTGCCTTGTCTCCGGTTTCGGTGTTCCTCCACGTCGGAATGCGCGAGGGGAAAGAAATGGGGCGCGGCGTGCCGGGGACGATGGCCGAGCGGTTGATCGTCGCCCTCGATCTGTCGAGCATCACCGAGGCCGAGGCCATGGCGGCGCGGCTCGACGGCGTGGTGTCGTTTTTCAAGCTCGGGCTCGGCCTGCTCTTCGCGCCCGGCGTCGACGGGCTCATCGCGCGGCTCGCCGGCGGCGGGCGGCGGCTCTTTCTCGATGCCAAGCTCTACGATATTCCCGAAACCGTGAGCCGCGCCGTGACCATCGCCGCGTCACGCGGGGCGAGCCTGATCACCGTCCATGGCGACCGGCGGATCATGGCGGCGGCGGTCGCGGCGCGCGGGGATGCGCCGCTCCAGATCTTCGCCGTGACCGTGCTCACCAGCCTCGATGACGCCGCACTCGCCGAGATGGGGGTGGGGGTTTCGGCGCGCGAGCTGGTTCTGCGCCGCGCCCGCGCCGCGGTCGAGGCCGGGTGCGACGGCATCATCGCCTCCGCCGCCGACGATCCCGACGCCATCCGCCGCGAGATCGGCGCCGAGCGCCTGCTGATCGCAACCCCCGGCATCCGGCCGGCGGCGAGCGGCGCCGATGATCACCAGCGTCTGGCGACGCCGAGGGCGGCGATCGCGCGGGGCGCCGATTATCTCGTCGTCGGCCGCCCGATCATCGCCGCGCCCGATCCGCGCGCGGCGGCGCTTGCGATCATCGCCGAAATGGTGGCGGCATGAACGCCCTCTCGCCGGCACAACCTCCGGTGATGTATAGAGTGTTCCGATGACCTGGGTCGATCTCGCGGCGCTCGGCGTGGTGGCGGTCTCGGCGCTGCTGGCGTTCGGGCGCGGCTTCGTCCGCGAGGCGCTCGGCATCGGCGCCTGGGTCGGCGCGGCGGTGCTGGCGACCCATTATTTCGACCTCGCGCGGCCGCGGGTGCGGGAATGGATCCCCGATATCAGCATCGCCGATCCGGTCGCCTTCGCCCTCGTCTTTCTCGTCGGGCTGATCGTGTTCTCGCTGATCGCCGGCACCCTCGCCCGCCTCGTCCGCGCCTCGCTGCTCGGCGGGCTCGACCGCACGCTCGGCCTCGTCTTCGGGATCGTGCGCGGCGCGGCGCTGCTGGTCTTCGCCTATATCGTCGCCGGGATGCTGCTCCCCCCGGAACGCTGGCCGCCGCCGGTTTTGAACGCGCGCAGCCTGCCCTATATCTCAAGCGGCGCGCAGTGGGCGATCGGCAAGCTGCCGGCGGAGTTCCGCTCCCACTTCGCGGCGCCACCGGCGCAGCACGCGCTCGGGATCGAGGATTTGCTGCGCGCCGCGCCGGCCGGCTATGCGCTCGGCGCCCGCGCCGCCCGCGCGGCAGAGGAGACAGGATCACGATGATGCCCCCCCCCGCGCGCGCCCCCGGATCCGACGACGACGACAAGCTTCATGAGGAATGCGGCGTTTTCGGCGTCTGGAACGCAACCGACGCCGCGGCGCTGACCGCGCTCGGCCTGCACGCGCTCCAGCATCGCGGCCAGGAAGCGACCGGCATCGTGAGCTATGACGGCCAGCAATTCCACTCCCATCGCGGGCTCGGCCTGGTCGGCGACAATTTCGGCGACGCCAAGGTGATCGCCGGGCTCCCCGGGCCGCACGCGATCGGGCATAACCGCTACGCCACCACCGGCGAGACGGTGCTGCGCAACGTCCAGCCGCTCTATGGCGATTTCGCGTTCGGCGGCCTCGCCGTCGGCCATAACGGCAATCTCACCAACGCCCACAGCCTGCGTCGCGTTTTGGTCCGCCGCGGCTGCCTGTTCCAGTCCACCACCGATTCGGAGGTGTTCATCCACCTCATCGCGATCAGCCTCTATTCCACCGTCGTCGACCGGCTGATCGATGCGCTGAAACAGGTGGTCGGCGCCTACAGCCTGGTCGCGCTGACCAAGGAGGCGCTGTTCGGCGCGCGCGACCCGCTCGGCGTGCGCCCGCTCATTCTTGGCCGCCTCGGCAATGGCTGGGTGCTGACGAGCGAGAGCTGCGGGCTCGACATCGTCGGCGCCGAATTCGTGCGCGACGTCGAGCCCGGCGAGGTGGTGGTGATCGACGAGGCCGGCGTCCATTCCATCAAGCCGTTCGGGCGCTCGCGCTCGCGCTTCTGCGTCTTCGAATACATCTATTTCGCCCGCCCGGATTCGGTGATGGAGGGGATGCCGGTCTATGAGGCGCGGAAAAGCATCGGCACCGAACTCGCCCGCGAAAGCG
>JAKCCP010000344.1 GCA_021841985.1 Pseudomonadota bacterium
GCACCGAGCGCGGCGGCGGCATTGCCGTCGATCGCGATGCGATCGCCGACCGCGGCGGCCGGGCGCACGCGAAGCCCGATCGGGCAGGGAAGCTGCGCGCGGGCATACTCCCAGCCCATGCGCAGGGCCGCGATATTGGGCGCGATCAGCTTGTCCTTGCCGCGGAATTGTTCGGCGAGCAGCGTCTCGGTGATTGCCGGATCGATAGCGAGAAGCGCCACCAGTGCGCCGACATAGATGATGTTTTTCAGCAACTGCCGCTCACGCGGATCGCCATAGGCGCGGTTGCAGAGTTCGGTGAGCGGCATGCCGAGCACCACGATATCGTCGCGGAATTTCGTTGCCGGCAGCGGCTTGGTGGAATCATAGAACAGATAGCCGCCGGGCTCGATCGCGCTGATGTCCTGGTCCCAGGTCTGCGGATTCATCGCCACCATCAGATCGACGCCACCGCGCGCGCCGAGATGGCCGGCCTCCGAGACCCGCACCTCGTACCAGGTGGGCAGCCCCTGGATGTTGGAGGGAAAAATATTGCGCGGCGCCACCGGCACGCCCATGCGCAGGATCGATTTGCCGAATAGCGCATTGGCCGAAGCCGAGCCCGAGCCGTTGACATTGGCGAAGGTAACGACGAAATCATTGACCCGTTGCAGGCCCGCGATCTCGCTCAGCGTTTGCAGCATGCTTGCCCCGCCCTTGCCATGTCATAAAGAAAACGCTGCATGTCCCACGCGCCCGTGGGGCAGCGCTCGGCGCAGAGGCCGCAATGCAGGCAGACATCCTCGTCCTTGGCCATCACCCGCCCGGTCTTCAGCGCGCCGGAAACATAGAGCGCCTGCGCGGGATTATGCGCCGGGACGTTGAGCCGCGCGCGTAGCTCGGTCTCCTCGCCGTTCGGGACAAAATTGATGCAGTCCACCGGACAGATATCGACGCAGGCGTCGCACTCGATGCAGAGCCGGTCGGTGAACACCGTCTGGACATCGCAGTTGAGGCAGCGCTCGGCTTCCTTGAAGGCGAGGCGGTCATCGTAGCCGAGTTCGACTTCCACCGTGATATCGGCGAGCGCCAGCTCCTTCGCCTCGTGCGGCACGGCATAGCGGCGATCGAGCGTGACGTCGTTGTCGTAGCTCCACTCATGGATGCCCATTTTCTGCGACACCAGCGAAACCATCGGCGGCGGCCGCGCGTGAATATCAGCGCCCCGGCAGGCGAGATCGATGGAGATCGCCGCCTGATGCCCGTGCGCCACCGCCCAGATGATGTTTTTCGGCCCGAACGCGGCATCGCCGCCGAAGAACACCCGGGGATGGGTGGAGGCGAGTGTGGTTTTATCGACCACCGGCATGTTGCGGGCGTCGAAATCGAGGCCGATATCACGCTCGATCCAGGGAAAGGCGTTTTCCTGCCCGACCGCGATGAGCACGTCATCGCAGGGAAAATATTGCTCTGGTTCGCCTGTCGGGACGATCTGGCGGCGGCCTTGCGCATCGAGCGTGGCCTGCGTTTTTTCGAACACCACCCCGCTGAGCCGGCCCTGCGCGAGGGTGAACGCCTTGGGCGCCAGCCAATTGAGGATGGGGATGTCTTCGCGCATCGCGTCGGCTTTTTCCCAAGGCGAGGCCTTCATCTCGGCGAAACCCGAGCGCACGATCACCTTGACGTCGGCGCCGCCGAGGCGGCGCGCGGTGCGGCAGCAATCCATCGCCGTGTTGCCGCCGCCGAGCACGATGACGCGCTTGCCGATGGCCTCGACATGGCCGAAGGAGACCGAGGAGAGCCAATCGATGCCGATATGGATGTTGGCCGCGGCGGCCTCGCGGCCGGGGATGGCGAGGTCGCGCCCACGCGGGGCGCCGGTGCCGACGAAGATCGCGTCAAAGGGCTGATCAAGCAGCGCCTTGAGGCTGTCCACGCGCTGCCCGAGGCGCATCTCGATCCCGAGATCGACGATATAGCCCACTTCCTCGTCGATCACGCTTTCGGGCAGGCGGAAATGCGGGATCTGGCTGCGGATCATGCCGCCGGCGCGCCGTTCGGCATCGAAAAGGACGCAACGATAGCCGAGCGGCGCGAGATCGCGCGCCACCGTCAGCGCCGCCGGTCCGGCGCCGATCAGCGCGATGGTCTTGCCGTTGGGCCGCGCCGGGGCGGGCAGACGGGCGCGAATATCGCCCTTGTAGTCGGCGGCGACGCGCTTCAGCCGGCAAATCGCGACCGGTTCTTCCTCGACGCGGCCGCGCCGGCAGGCGGGTTCGCAGGGCCGATCACAGGTGCGGCCAAGGATGCCGGGGAAAACATTGGAATACCAGTTGATCATATAGGCGTCGGCGTAGCGCCGCGCGGCAATAAGCCGGATGTATTCCGGTACCGGTGTATGCGCGGGGCAGGCCCATTGGCAATCCACGACCTTGTGGAAATACTCGGGATCGCGGATGTTGGTGGGTTGCAAGCCCGGTTTCTCCCTGTTCCGGCGATCCGCCATCACGGCTTGGCCGCCGCCTGGTGGCCCTTTTCAATCCAGCACATCTATCATTCTAGAGGATTTTCGCATCGACGGCGAGGGGCTGCCGGCAGGGAGCCATGTCAATTTCGCGGGGTCAGGTAGGCGGGCGCGGGGGGCACGGCGCAAGTGCGGATCGGGATGGGGGTCTCGGGCCACCGGCCCCAGCGGGTCGCGGGCAGAGCCCGCGCCTTGCGTTCCTTTCCTCACGCCGCGCGCACGATCAACGCATCGACCGCGACGATCTGCTCGGCGCCGCAAATCAGCGGGTTGATATCGACTTCTTGCAGTGTCTCGGCGTGATCGGCGATGAATTCCGAGAAGCGGGCGATGATTTCGGCGAGTTTCGCGCGGTCCACCTTCGGGCCGCCGCGAAAGCCGTCGAGCAGGCGGGCACCGCGCAGCCGGCCCAGCATCGTCCGCGCCTGATCCACTGAAACCGGCGCGAGATCGACCACGCGATCGCGCAGCACCTCGACGAAAATGCCGCCCAGCCCCACCACCACCAGCGGCCCGAAAAGCGGATCGATGCGCGAGCCGAGGATCAGCTCAAGCCCCTCGCCCGCCATCGGCTGCACCAGCACGCCCCGCACCCGCGCGCCGTGGCGCTCGGCATTGGCCATCACCTGGGCAAATGCCGCGCGCACCGCATCCGGCGTCGCCAGGCCGAGGCGAATGACCCCGGCCTCGGTCTTGTGCGGCAGATCGGGCGAGTCCACCTTGATCGCGACCGGAAAGCCCAGCCGCGCCGCCGCCCGGGCTGCCGCCTCGGCATCCTCGACCCATGCCTCGCCGACCACCGGCAGGCCGTAGCGCGCGAGCAGCGCCTTGGCCACGCGCTCGCCGATCACCTTATCCGCGCCCCCCTTATCCACGCCCCCCTTATCCACGCCCCCCTTATCCACGCCGGCAAGCTCCCGGGCCACCGCGGCGCGGGCGGCAGCCTCCACGAGCGGCGTTGCCGGGCCGGCGGGGGGTGTCGCGGCGCGGGCGAACCAGGTGGCGAGCGTCGCGAAGCAGCGATCGGTCGAGCGGAACAGCGCGGTATGCGCGTCTTCCTCGGCCACGCCCGCGCCCGGCCCTTCGAGATGCTCGTTCACCCAGATGGTGACGGCGAATTTTCCCGCCGCCGCGGCGAGCGCGCTGAAGGCTCGGATGCGATCGGCCACCGGCGGATAGGCATAGACGGTGGGCACCACGAGCGCGGCATAGGCAGGATCGGCGAGCAGGGCGGCGGCGCAGGCTTTCAGGCTTTCGGGATCGGTCAGCACTTGCGCGGTGACATCGCAGGGGTTGCGCGGCGAGCCGAATTCCGGGATGCGGGTTTCCAGCACGGCGCGGGTTTCGCGCCCCGGCTGCGGCAGGGCGACGCCGTGGATTTCCGCTTTGTCGGCCGCCATGATCGCCGAGCCGCCGGAAGCCGAGACCACCGCGACGCCCGGCGCTTTGGGTGCCGGCGCCTTGGCGAAAAACGCCGCCGTTTCCATCAGCGCCTCGAACTGATCGACGACGACGATGCCGGCGCGCGCGAACGCGGCGCGATAGGCGTCCTCGGCGCCGGCGAGCGAACCGGTATGCGACATCGCCGCCCGCGCCCCGCTTTCGCCGACGGCGATTTTGTGCACCACCACCACCTTGCCGCGCGCCCGCGCGATTTCGGCCGCCGCCAGCAGGCGCTTTGGCTCGGCCATGCCCTCGAACAGACAGGCGATGGCCCGGCACGCCGGATCGTCGGCGAGATAGGCGACGTAATCCGCCATATCGACATCCGCCGAATTGCCCGAGGTCAGCACATGGCTCACCGCGGCGCCGTGCTCGGTGGCGAGCGCCAGGGCGAAGCCGAGCGCGCCGGATTGGCTGATGACGCCGATCGCGTGCGGGCGCACTCGCGCCTGCTTGGGCACGGCGGAAAAAGTGATGGCGGCGCCGGTGAGGTAGTTGACGAGGCCGATGCAGTTCGGCCCGACGATCGGCATGCCGCTCTGGCGCGCGATCGCCACCAGCCGGGCCTGTTCGGCAACGCGCTCCGCGGCCCCGATCTCGGCATAGCCGGAGGCGAAAATGATCGCGCCGCCGACACCCAGGCGGGCGGCTTCCCGCACCACCGGCTCGACCGCCTCCCGCGCCACCGTCAGCACCGCGCAATCGGGCACCTCCGGCAGCGCCGCGAGCGTGGGGTAGCAGGGCTGCTCGCCAATCCGCTCATAGCGGGCGTTGACCAGATGCAGCCGGCCGCGAAACCCCGCCATATTGGCCGCGACCCGTGCCCCGAAAGCGCCGGCACGGGGGGTGGCGCCGATCAGGGCCACACTCTGGGGGTCAAGCAGCCGGCGCAGTTGGGCGTGGGTATAGAGCGGGCGGGGAGCGCTGGTCATGGGCGGATGTTTCCTTGGCGGTTTCCTCGCCCGAGCATAGGCGGGGGCAGCAGGATCGTTCAATCGCCCGAAAAACCCCGCGCCCCCGACAAGGCGCTTGCGCCGAAGCGCCGATTGCCTGATGATCACGTTATGTTCTCACATCGCGCCCCCGGTTTCGCAGCCAAACGCACCGCCATCCGCATCGCGGCAACCCGGCTCTTCGCCGAACTCGGCTACCAGCGCGCCTCGATCCTGCGCCTGGCGCAGAGCCTCGGCATCACCGCGAACGGGGTGACGAATTATTTCTATCGCAAGGAGGATGTGCTCTTCGCCATTCTGGAAGCGCATCTTGGCGATCTGCTGGCCGCCCTGGAAGGCGCCGAGCCGGCGTCCGCGCCGGCGCGCGACCGGCTCGCAGCGCTCGCCCGCGCCTATATGGAGTTTATCGGCGGCGCCGGCGCCGATGGCCACCGCCTCTTGCAGGAAGCCGCGCGTTTTCTGCCGCCGGCGCGCCAGCAGGATCTGCGCGCCCGGCAGCGCTGGCTGCTCGAACTGTTCATCGCGCCGCTGATGGAGGTCGCGGGCGAACGCGCGAGCCCGCTTGCGCTCTCGCTTTTGGCTTTGCTCAACGGCCAGGCGACCTGGCTGCGCCCCGAAGGAGCGCTCGGGCGCGCGGACTATGCCGCCCTTGCCGTTTCCTGCGTGCTCGCCGGCGCCAGCGGCGGCTCAGCCCCGCCGCAGCCAGCCCCGGCGCCCGCCGCGCAGGGCCCACAGGCCGAACAGCGCGGTGCCGAG
>JAKCCP010000127.1 GCA_021841985.1 Pseudomonadota bacterium
AGCCACGCTGTTCTCGCCCGCGTCGAGCCGGGCTTGGCGGCGCACGGCCTGACCGCGACCCAGCTCGGCGTCCTCGAGGTGATCTGGCACCAGGGGCCGCTGACCCAGGGCGAGCTTGGCCGCAAGGTGCTGACCAGCGCCGGCAACATGACCGACGTCGTCGACAAGCTCTCGACGCGGGGGCTGGTGCGGCGGGTGCGCGACCTTGCGGACCGGCGGCATGTGCGGGTGGAACTCACGGGGTGCGGGCGCGACCTCATCGCGGCGGTGTTCCCGCGCCATGCCGGCGACATCGCCCGCGCCATGAGCGGGCTTTCGAGCTGCGAACTGGAGCTGCTCGGAACCCTGCTCCGCCAGCTCGGCCAGCACGCCGCGCAGGGAGAGGCGCCGCCTGGCTGCGCCGCATCATCCGCCGATGAGGCGCCCACCGATGAAGCGCCCACCAATAAAGCGCCCACCGACAAAGCGCGGAGCGACGCGGTTACTCCGTGAGGATCGCGGCGAGATCGCGGAACCCGTCCTCGATCGTCACCCGCTCCTCGCGATTCTGGGCGAGGAGGGTCTCGATCGCGCGGCCTTGCGCCAGGATGCGGTCGAACTCGCCGTTGCGCCCGGCCTCATAGACGCCCATCTCCAAAAGCCGGGTCAGCTCGGCATGGCGCGCGAGGATGGCGCGGCCGCGCTGCGCCAGCGCCATCTCCGCGGCCGGGGTCGCCTGCGCCATGGTGCGCGACAGCGAACGCGCGACATCCACCGGCGGATAGCGCCCCCCCTCGGCGATCCGCCGCTCGAGCACGATATGGCCATCGAGAATGCCGCGCACGGCGTCGGCGATCGGCTCGTCATGATCGTCGCCATCGACGAGGACGGTGAAGATCCCGGTGATGAAGCCGGCCAGACCCTCCGCGTCCTCGGCGCCCGGCCCGGCGCGTTCGAGCAGCCGCGGCAGCTCGGTGAAGACGCTCGCCGGATAGCCGCGGGCGGCCGGAAACTCCCCCGAGGAGAGGGCGATCTCGCGCAAAGATTGGCAATAGCGGGTGACGCTGTCCATCACCAGCAGCACCGATCGCCCCTCGTCGCGGAAATGCTCGGCGATCGCCATCGCGGCATGGGCGGATTCGCGGCGCGCGAGCGGCGGCGCGTCGGAGGTGGCGACGACGACGACGCTTTGCCCCATTTTCTCGGCGCCGAGATGCTCCTCGATGAATTCGCGCACCTCCCGCCCGCGCTCGCCGATCAGCGCCAGCACGACGACGTCGCATTCGGTATGGCGGGCGATCATCGAGAGCAGCGTCGATTTGCCGACACCGCTGGCGGCAAACAGGCCGAGGCGCTGGCCGAGGGAGGCGGTGGCGAAGGTGTTGAGCACCCGCACCCCGAGATCGAGCCGCCCGCCGAGCCGCGCCCGCGCGGTCGCCGGCGGCGGCGGAGCGCGGAGCAGCCGCCGGCGCGGGCCGGCGGGAAGATAGCCCTTGCCATCGAGCGGCGCGCCAAAGGGGTCGATCACCCGCCCGAGCCAGCCATCGGACACGAACAGCCCACCGCGATCGGCGAACGGCTCGGGCTCGCCGGCGGCAAGCGCCCGCGCGCTGGCCTCGATCCGCGCTGCCATCCCGGCGCGGATGCGCTCGGTATGGCCGAGCGTCATCGCCTTCTGGCTGGTTTCGGAAAAGCCCAGAATCTCGGCCGAAATGGCGCGCTCGCCGGCGCCGTGGATGGTGACGCGCTGGCCGATGGCGGCGTGATGGGAGAGCCCGGCGATCTCGACCGCAAGGCCGGAAACCCCGCGCACCTGGCCGGCCACCGTCGCGACCGGGAGTTCGGCGAGCATTTCGTTGATCTGGCCGAGGGAGGCAAGAAAATCACTGCGCATGGGGCGATCATGCCGGCCCCGCCTTACCAGAGGGTGAACGCGGGAACGGCTTACGGCCCCGGCGGATCCGACGATGGCGGCGCGGCCTCGGCGCAATGCGGGATGCGGAGCACGAATTCGCGCGCGACCTCCTCCTCGGCGCGACGGAGGCGAACATCGCGCAGCTTGAGCGCGCTGAGCCCGGAATCGATATAAAGATCGATCGGCACCAGCGCGAGCTGCACGGCAACGGCATAGCGCCCGCCGGCGATGTCCATCAGCGCGTTGTCATTGTCGGTGGCGCGCAGCATGCTCATCCGCAATCCGACCCGCCAGCCGGCGACGAGAAAGGCGTAAATCCCCTGATAGGAGGTGACATCGCCGCGGATCAGGGTGTCGGCGCCGAGCCAGGCGCCGAGTTCTGCCGGCGAGACCGCCTCCAGCGCGCCGATCGTGGTGATGCCATGGCTGGCCAGCGCCGCGTCGATCTCGGGCAGCGGGACGACGGCGAATTCGCGCTGCGCGAGAAAGCCGGTGAAGGTTGTGCGTACGCGGTTGGCATAGGTCCAGCGCCAGCGCGCCCGCGCCGCCGCGCCGCGCAGTGTCACCGGCAGGCCGTTGAGGATGAGATTGCCGCTGCCGTCATAGGCGAACGGCAGCACGGCGACGCGGCGCGGCGCCTTGGCGCAGTAATCGGCGACGATATGCGGGGCGAAACTTTCGGGATCGGTCTCCAGCAGGCGATCGAAGACGCTTTTGCGCCCATGCTCGGCGAGATCGTGCTCGGGCAGAAAAAATGTCTCGATCGGCGCGTTGTCCCTGCTGTAGCCGGTCTCGCGGGAAATCGGGGTGGGCGGCACGGAGAGGGACGGGGGCGGCCCGTTCTCCGGGGATGGATTTTGCGCCGGGGATTCGCGGCTCGCGGTGAGGGCGATTTGCAGCGTGTCAGGGCTGCGCGGGATGCGCAAAATCAGCTCCCGGCTCACCTCCTCCTCGTCGCGGCGCAAATCGACGTCGCGGAGATCGGTGAGATCGAGCAAGGAGTTGATCCCGATATCGCGCCCCGCGACCGCCGGACGCACTTCCATCTTGTATTCCGTCCCCTCGCCACGGAACAGGGTCTCGCCGCTGGCGCCCGAGGCCATGGCGATCTTGAGCGTGACCTCCCAGCCCGCGAGCAGGAACAGGTAATAGACCTCGTAATGCTCGACCTCGCCGTAAACCACGGCATCGACGCCGAGCCAGCGCGCGAGTTCCCGCGGCGAGACGCGGGCGAGCTTGGCATCGTCATCGATGCCGTGCCGGGCGAGCACGGCATCGACATCGGCGACCGGCACGGTGGTGAATTCGCGCGCGCTCAAAAACCCATCGACCACCCGCCGCAAACGGTTGGCGTCGGTCCAGCGCCAATCGGCCAGGCTTTTGGAGTCGCGGAGCGTGAGCGCGACCTTGTCCAGAACGTAATTGCCGCTGCCGCGATCAACGAACGGCAGCACCGCGATCCGGCGCGGCGGCGCCAGCCGGAACGCGGGCGAGATCCGCATGTCGATATGGCCGGGATTGGTTTCGGCGACGCGATCGAACCAGGTCTTGCGGCCATGCGCGTCAACCCCGTACTCGGCGAGGAAGAGCGGCTCGGCGGCGCGCTGCGCGGGGCTCACGCCGGTGCAGCCGGCGAGCAGAAGAAGGGGCGCGAGCCAGCGCCAATGGCGCCGATGCGGCGCGTTTCGGTCGCCGGGTTCGCGGCGCGGCGGGCCGGAAACCCGCTTCAGCAACGGCGACGGCACAGGCGCTCTATTGCCCCTCGGCAATGGCCGCCGGTGCCGCCGGGGCCATGCCGCCGGCGCGGCGAAGCTCCGGCAGATGGCGCCCGAGAAGGGTTTCCACCGCCCGGATTTCCGGCTCGAAGAGAATGGCAAGCCAGGCCCGGGCGCGCGGATCCATGGGCGGCGGCGCGCTCGGCTTGATGAAAAACCGGTTGAAGATGAGGGCGCCGGTGCGCTTGGGCAGAAGAGTATTGCCGATCCAGCGCGCCCAATGCGCGCCGGCGATCCGCCGCGCCCATTCCGCGCGCGGCGCGGCGAAGCCGTTTTCGACCCTCGTCGTGTCGATCCGCGCCAGCGCCCCGGCATCGACATCGAGAAAACGCAAGATATCGGCGAGCACCCGGCGGTCGCCCTGGGCCAGACGGCGAAGATCGTCATGGAACAGGATGTGGACGCGGTCTTCGCCAAAAAGACGCAGATAGCGCTCGATCTGGCGGGCGTAAAAACCCAGCTCGACATAGAGGTTGGAGACCGCCCAGCCTTTCTCGGCGCTCAGCCAATCCTCCCGCAGCGCCTCGAAAAACGGCAGATGCTGCGCGCCCTCGCGGTAATCCATCAGGTAATGGGAATAGGCGCGCTCGATGGGATCGCGCAACGTGATGATGATGCGGGCCTCTGGCGCCGCCGCGTGGATCCGTGCCGGGGACTCCTCGCACCAGAGATAGGAGGGGCTCGCCTCGCCGATCGCGCGATGGTTTTTCCCGGCCCGAAACAAGCGGAGATAGGCTTCGCGGTCGGAGATGAACACCGGCGAGGCGTAGCGCTGGGCGCGGGAGGGGCGGACCTGGGCAAAATAATGCGGCTCCTTGACATCCTCGGGCATGAAAATTTCCGGATGCTGGCGGAGATACGAATAAAGCGAGGTGGTGCCGGCCTTGGCAGCGCCGACGATGAAGAAATTCGGCCAGATTTCCGAGCGCCGAAAGTGAAATTTATTTCGCTCAATCCGATTCATGGCATAATCTTCCTTCCCCCGCGGCTCGACCCGATGCTTGATAAGCAGGCGCGGTCTAACCGCCAGTGGCTGGCGGCGTTTTCTTCTTCACAATGACGGGATGACGTGCGATTCGGTCTCCATGGCGCCGATACTATGCCCGCTGATCGGCCCACGGAACAGATGGCGCCGGCTGGCAAAACGAAGGCAATCAGCCGGGCGGGGGAACGGATGAGTGGCGCGCGCGGAGTGTTTTTTCTCGATGCCGGCGGCTGCGGCGGTTGCGCGCTGGAGATGCGTCTGGCCCGGGTGGCGCTTGCCAGCGCCGGGCTCCGGCTCGTGTCATCGCCGGCCGAGGCGCGCATCCTGCTCGTCGCCGGCCCGCTGACCCGCGCCATGGAATACGCGCTCGGCGCCGCATGGGAGGCGATGGCGGCGCCGAAATACCTCGTCGCGCTCGGTGATTGCGCGATCGATGGCGGGGTGTTCGCGGGCAGCTATGCCTGTCTTGACGGGCTTTCCGCTTTCGCCCCGAATCTCGTGCTGCGCGGCTGTCCGCCGGCGCCGGACGCCATCGCCGCCGCCCTCGCCGGGCTCGGCCGAGGCGAGACGGCGCCGCTCACCGCCGCGTAATGACGGCGTTCAATGATGGCCGCCAAAGCCGCCGCCGCCGCCGTGGAAGCCACCGAAACCGCCGCCGTGGAAGCCGCCAAAGCCGGAATGCGCGCCGGCGAAGCCGCCCACATGGCCGCCGGGCCCGCCATACGCATGCGCCCAGTTGCCATGAAAACCGCCGCCATAGCCGTGACCGAAACCGCCATGGTTGAAGTAGCCGCCGTCGCGATAAAACCCCCCATAGCCGCCATAGGCGAGGGCGCCGAAGCCGAGAAAGCCGAGCCCCCAGCCCCAGTACGGATCCATCCCGTAGCCACCGTAGCCGCCATAGCCACCGTAGCCGCCATAACCGCCATAGCCGTAATAAGGGTCGCCGCCATAGCCGCCATAGCCGCCATAGCCGCCATAGCCGCCATAGCCGCCA
>JAKCCP010000277.1 GCA_021841985.1 Pseudomonadota bacterium
CTCGCCCGCCGCTACGGCGCCCTCACCTATCTCGACGAGGTCCATGCCGTCGGCCTCTATGGCCCGCAAGGCGGCGGGGTTGCCGAGCGCGACGGCGTCGCGGCCGAGATCGACATCATCGAGGGGACGCTGGCCAAGGGGTTCGGCACCCATGGCGGCTATATCACCGGGCGCGCCGAGGTGATCGATTTCATCCGCTCGACCGCCTCTGGCTTCATCTTCACGACCTCGCTGCCGCCGGTCATCGCCGCCGCGGCGCTGGCCGCGATCCGCCATGTCCGGGCACATCCCGAGCTGCGCGCCCGGTTGTTCGAGCGCGCCGAAACCCTGAAGCGCCGCCTCGACGAGGCCGGCATCCCGCGCCTGCCCTCGGTGAGCCATATCGTGCCGGTGCAGATCGGCGAGGCCGCGCGCTGCAAGGTGGTGAGCAAGCGGTTGCTGGAAGAATTCGGCATCTATGCCACGCCGATCAACTACCCGACGGTGCCGCGGGGCACCGAGCGGCTGCGTCTCACCCCCGGCCCCTTTCATACGGACGCGATGATGGATCGTCTGGTCGCAGCCCTCGGCCAGGTGCTCGGCGTGGCGGCCTCGAGGGCGGCTTGAGCGGGGATGCGGCGCGCCCGCTCCTCCGCCTCAAGCCGCGCGCCGACCGGCGGCTAAAATCCGGACACCCTTGGGCGTTCAGCAACGAGATCGCGCCTTCCCCGGCGCTCAGCGCCGTGCCGGCCGGCGGCCTTGTCCGGCTCGAAGCCGATGACGGCACCCGCTTCGGTACTTTCTACTTCAACCCGCACAGCCTGATCGCCGCGCGCCTGCTCGACCGCGACCCGGACGCCGTGATCGATGGCGCCTGGTTCGCCGCCCGCCTCGGCGCCGCGCGCGCCCTCCGCGCCCGGCTCGGTCTCGGCCCCGCCCATCGCCTGATCCATGCCGAGGCCGATGGGCTACCCGGCCTGGTCATCGACCGCTTCGACGATGTCGCCGTGGTCCAGGCCAATACCGCCGGGATGGAGCGGCTGCTCCCAGAACTCCTCGCCGGGCTCGCCGCAACCCTGCCGCTCCGCGCCGTGGTGGCGCGCAATGACAGCCCGGTACGCACGCTCGAAGCCCTGCCGCGCGAGACCCGGCTGCTCATCGGAGAGGATATGCCCGCGAGCGTCACCGAGGGGGGCGTACGCTTTCCTCTCGACCTGCTCGGAGGGCAAAAAACCGGCTGGTATTTCGACCAGCGCCCACATCGCGACATGATCGCGCGCCTCGCCCCCGGCGCCCGGGTGCTCGACCTTTTTTGCCATACCGGCGGTTTCGGGCTGCGCGCGGCTCATGCCGGCGCGGCCGAGGTTTTGCTCATCGACCAGAGTGCCCCGGCCCTCGCGCTGGCCGCGCAGGCGGCGGCGGAAAACGGTTTTTCCCCGCGCATCACAACGCGCCAGGGTGAGGTTTTCGCAGCACTCGCCGAGCTGGGCGAAGCCGGGCAGCGCTATGACATTGTGATCGCCGATCCACCCGCCTTCGCCCCCACACGCAAGGATCAGGCGGCGGGTCTGCGCGCCTACGCCCGGCTCTCCCGGCTCGCGTGCGGGCTCGTCGCGCCGGGCGGGTTTCTCTTCATCGCCTCGTGCAGCCATCACGCCCCGGCGGCGGAATTCACGAGCGCCATCGCCAACGGGCTGCATCGGGCGCGCCGCGAGGGGCGCATTCTCGCCTCCGGCGGCGCCGGACCCGACCACCCGGTGCATCCCGCGCTGCCCGAAAGCGCCTATCTCAAGACGGCGCTGCTCCAGATTTCGTGATCACGCCGCCCGAATTTCACAAATTCGTGATAACCCTTCGAAAGTGTTTTATTTTTTCGACGGGCAGCGTTAACTTGAAATTAACCCATGTATGTCACCGTTCTCACCATGTTGAGCAGCACATCCTTATCGGCCTTTTCGGTCGCCTCGGGGGTTGATCAAGCGCAGCGTCCCGGCGCGGTCCAGCCGGTGCGCAATCTTCCTGGCCTCGCCAGCAACAGCCAACCCGGGAACGCCTCTTCCAGCCAGGCGAGCCCGCCGGGACAGCCGAACCAGCCCTTCACCCTGCCCAACCTCGCCCCCGGCCAGATCCTGCCGCGCGGCTCGCTGCTCAACCTCTCGGTCTAACCGCCGGGCACAACCGGGCGCGCACGAAGATAAGGCGAGGGCTCCGCCCTCGACCCGCTGGGGCCTGAGGCCCCAGACCCCCATCCTGGAGGGTCGAGGGACTTCCGTCTCTCGCGAGATAGAGGGGCGGAGCCGCTTCCATACCTTGCCGCGGCTCAGGGCCAGGGCGTGGCGATGGCCGCGGGACCGCCGGGGACGGCAATCGTGACGCCGGGCACCAGTTTGCCGCCATGCCAGCGGAATACCTGGATTTCGTGCTCGCGCATATTCTGCACCAGAATCAGCCGTCCGTCGCGGGAGAAGGCGACGCCTTGGGTCCAGCCGCCATCGCTCGTCTCGGCCACTTTCCGCAGCATCGTGCCGGCGGTGGTCAGTGCCTTGGCATCAGGCCTTTGCACGGCGTAGAGGCTGAGTACGCCGCCGGTGTTGAAGAACGGCGTATGGGCGGGTTTCAGCGTGCCGTTGATACAGTTGACCGCGAGATATTTGCCATCGGGCGAGAATTTTACCGCTTCCGGCCCGCTCGGCACGGCGATGGTGTCGATGGTGCGCGGCGGGGTCGCCTGGAGGTCGATCAGGCTCACGGTATCAACATCGCCATCGCCCCGCCCGACATTGCTCACCGCGGCGAGGGTGCCGGCAGGGTTGGTGTCGATGGTGTCGGGGGTGACGCCGGTGGTGATCGGCCGCGGGTCGAGGCTGAGCGTGGTGCCCGAGACGTGCAGGAGGCTCACCATGTGATCGGCGAGCCGGCTGACCAGGATGAAGCTCCCATCATGGGAGAAAACGATGCCGACAGGCTGCGATTTGGCATTGTCGAGGCTGAATTTCCCGACCGGATCGAGGTGATGGCCGGTGACGCGGAAAATCGAGATCGTGCCCTCGAAGCGGTTGGCCACGAGTGCGACCTTGCCATCCGGCGAGATGCGCACCGCCGAGGCCCCGAGCCCGGCATGCAGCGACTGGGCCACGCGCGGCGGCGAGACCGTGAGATCGACCACCGAGAGGCGGTCATCCGGCGCCGTGCCGTCGGCGGACTTGGCCTCCGCTCGGGTCGAGGAGGTAACGAGGGCGAAACTGGCATCGGCCGCGATCGCCAGCGCCATCGGCGGGCCGATATCGCTGAACGGCACGTCAATCGAGGAGACCAGGCGTGGCGGGCTCGATTGCAGGTCGATCACCGAGAGCGTGTCGGGGAGCGCGTTGCGTATGCCGAGCGGTTTGCCGTCGATGATAGTGGTGTGATTGTCATTCGCCGAAAGCGCGAAATCGGCCGCCCCGGCCGCCCGCGCGAGGCCAAGGAGCGCTGTCAGCGCGACCCCGGCGGCTAAGAGAGAACGCATGTCCGTTTCCTTCCCCAGTGCTGTTTAGCCAAAATGTGGGGCCCACCGCTCAGCGCGCGAAGGCCACCCGCAACGCGCCCGCGATGTCCGCCACCGCCTCGTCGGCCGCGGGGATCAACTTGCCCATGGTGAGGAAGCCATGGATCAGCCCCTCGAAGCGCTTGAGCGTGACCGGCACGCCGGCCGCGCGGAGCCGGTTGGCGTAGTCCTCGCCCTCGTCGCTGAGCGGATCGCAACCGGCGATGAGAACGAGCGCCGGGGGCAGGCCGGCGAAGGAGGCGGCGCGCAGCGGCGAGGCGCGCCAATCGGCGATATCGCCGGGGCCGCGCAGGTAATGGTCGCGGAACCACTCCATGGTCGGGCGGGTGAGCAGCAAGCCCTCGGCAAAACGCTGATGCGAGGGATGGGTCATGGCGAATTCGGTCGCCGGATAGATCAGCACCTGGAGCGCCAGCGCCGGGCCGCCCTGATCGCGCGCGGTAAGTGCCACGACGCTGGCGAGATTGCCCCCGGCGCTGTCGCCACCCACCGCCAGCTGCTTCGGATCGAGGCCGAGACTGGCGGCCGAGTCTGCGATCCACGCGGTCGCGGCAATCGCATCCTCGACGGCGGCGGGAAATTTATGCTCCGGCGCCAGGCGGTAGTCGACCGAGACCACGGCGGCGCGGGCAGCATTGGCGATCTGGCGGCAGACCACGTCGTGGGTGTCGAGATCGCCGATCACCCAGCCGCCGCCATGGAAATAGACCAGCGCCGGCAGCACCTCCTCGGTCGCGCTGCCCGCCGGACGATAGAAGCGAAGCGGGATAGCGCCGGCCGGACCAGGGGCAGTGAGTGCCCGGATTTCGGCCATCTCGGGCGGCTCGGGGGCGAGCACGGCTCGCGCCGCGCGGGAATATTCCCGCGCCACCGCGGGCGCCAGCGTCTCATAGGCTGGCCGGCCCGAGAGCCGGATCATTTCGAGCACTTTTTCGGCGTGGCTATCGAGCGGCATCGTTTTCTCCCTATTGTCCCTCACCCTCGCGGGCCACGCGGGGACGATGTTTCCGATCAGAACAATGCCGCCACGGCGGCCCCGCAATCAAGGGATGCCGAAGCCGAAGCCGACACCGAAGCCGGCAGGGGCGAACATCGGCGGGCCGAACACCACCGGTGGCGGCGCCATGACAACGGGGGGCGCGAAGATCGGGGGAGCGAACAGGATCGGCGGCGGCGCAACGACGACCGCGCCGAACATCGGACCGCCGATGAAACCACCGCCCCACCAAGGATGCCACCCCCCCCAGCCGTAGCCCCCCCAGCCCCATGGCCGGCCACCCCAATAGCCACCGCGCCAGCCGCCCCATCCGCCATAGCCGCCACGCCAGCCACCATACCCACCTCGCCAATCACCATACCCACCGCGCCAACCGCCATACCCACCGCGCCAACCGCCATATCCGCCATGCCATCCTCCATAACCGCCTCGCCAGCCACCATAACCGCCGTGCCAATCGGCCCGTGCCGGCACGCCGGCGGCAAGCCCGAGCAGGATAGCCGCCGCGATCATCGCGGCTCTGAACGCCCGCATGGGAAATCTCCTCGCTTCCCGCGACCCGGTCGCGGCCCATTCAACCGAGACCAATCTAAGCCGCGAACATGGCGGAGTCCGGGCGGCCTCGTATCTTTTTGGTAAGAAAACATCTCCAGGATGGCGTCTCGCGCCCCTGTGAAGCCGTATCCGCCAACCGCCACGGAGCCTCTGGAATGCCACTGCGCTTCTCCGCTATCATCGCCGGCCGAGCGAGGAGATGGCGCGTGGCCGCTGAGGATAAAACTCTTGTCCGAGCCCTGAAACGTCAGGTCAAGGCGGTGCTGCCGCCGTTCCTGTTCCTGGCGCTGGCGCTCTATTTCGGCTGGAACGCGACCCGCGGGGATCTCGGGCTCAAGGCCTACGCCGCGCGCCAGCATGATCTCCAGAACGCCGAAGCCACCAAGGCACTCGTCGCGGCCGACACCGCTTCTTGGGAGCGGCGGGTGCAATCACTCCGCTCCGGCCATCTCGACCCCGACATGCTCGATGAGCGCGCCCGCGCCATGCTCAATCTCGCCGATCCCGCCGATATCGTCGTGCCCTACGGCAAGGCCGGCCCGATTTTCTGAACGCCGGCCGCGCGAGC
>JAKCCP010000011.1 GCA_021841985.1 Pseudomonadota bacterium
CGGGCTCGGCGCGCTCGGGGACGGGCTCCATACCCTCGGCGAATATATCGAGATCGACAGTTTGGCCGCACGCGGGAAATTGATGGCCGGGCTGCTCGCGACCCTCTGCTGAGTCTTGGGTCACTGGGTCACTGGGTCTCGGCGCGCGGCGATCGTTTCGTATTTTTTCACCATTGCCGGGCATTCTGGCGCGCATGCCCAGCCCGCCGCCAGAACTCCTCGTTTCCTATCGGCCAGCGAATTTCCAGGAACGCGGCCTCGCCGTGCCGTTCACCGCGCCGGCGCTCGCCGGGGCGCGGGTGCGCCTCGGCGGGCGGGAGGCCGGCGGATTCGAGGTCATCCTTCCCAACCCCTCCGGCAGCCGCGGCGTTTACATCATGCCCTGGGCGGCGGCGCGGGACACGTTCCGGCCGAGCGTGCATGACCATCTGCTCGCGACCGCGCTCGGCGCGATGGCGGATTTCACCCCCGCCTCGCTTCGTCGCGCGGCGCATGCCGTCGCCGCTGGCGGGGCGGCGGGGCGGGTCGCGCGGCGGGCGGCGGAAGCGGCGATGGCGGCCGAGCGCAAGCACGTGCTGCAAACCCATTTCCATCTCCTGCTCGGCTTGATCCGTGCGACCGAGCCGCCCGGTGCCCATCCCCTGCCCCCGGAACGGGAGGAGCAGGCAAAGCTCGAGCGCCGTGCCGGCGCCGCCGTCCTCCACCTCGCGCGGACGCTCGCCACCACCACCGCAACCATCGCCGGCTGGATCGAAGCCCTTGCCACCCTGTTCGCGCCGGTCGGTGTCGGCCCCTCGGCACAGGAGGCGTTTCTGCCCCGCCTGCTCGCCGCGTTGACCCGGTTCAGCAAGGATGTCGAGGATCGCGGCCGGACTGGCGGCGAGGCGTTCACGCCGGCACGCCTCCTCGCGCGTCACGCCGCGACCACCGCGACCTTCACCCGCGCCGCCTTGGCCGCCGCGGCCGCGCTTCTTGCCGATCCCTTCGCGCTGGCCCGGATGTGGCAAACCGACCGCGCCGCCGTCGCCGCCGCCGTCGTCCGCACCGATTGGCTGCTCGATGGCTGGGCACAGGTTCTGGTGCTCTGGCAGAACGCCGCCGGCGGCGAGCAAACCGTGCTCGACGAAATCCTCCGCATCGTGCCGCATCTGCCGACCGATGTCCTCGGCGATCAGACGAGCGAGGATGAAACCCTGCCCTTGGCGCCCCGCCGCAAGGCCGCCGCGTTTCGCCCGATGACCTGTGCTGGCGGGATCCTGGCGCGGAACGAGGCGCTCCGTGCCCTGTCGCTCGGTACGCTGGCGGCATGAGCGGCGGCGTCTCGACCATCGGGCCGGCCGAGATCAAGGCGCTGCGCCGCCTGCTCGTCGATGCCCGCGCCGATCAGATCACCCGCGTCGTCGCGATGATCGATTCCCTGCCCGAGCGCGGCGAGGCCGATGATCTGCTCACCCCGTTCCGCGCCCGCCTGGCCGAAATCAACCCGCCGCGTCCGCTCAATTTCCCCCGCCTCCTGTTCATCCCGATCGATCCGCTCATCGTTCCCGGGCCACGCTGGCGGCGCGGGACGCTGGGCGTGCCGCGCACCGTGCTCACCCCGCTCGCGCGCCATGTCGGCCGCGCCCTCGCCGAGGACGCCACCGCCATCGAGGCGATGATCGCCGGGCGCAGCGTCGCCGACCGGGCGGTGATCCATGCCGCCGGCGCCAAGCTCTGGCCGGCCGCGGCGCGCGTTCTGACCAGCGCCTCGCCGCCGCCGGACTGGCAGGACGCGACCGGCCTCCCGGTCAGCGACCATGCCGCCATCGCCGGCGCCATCGCGGTCCTCCTCGCCCAGGCCGTCCCGATCCAGAGACTGGTCGATGGGCTGAGCGGCGGTGAAGCGCCGGACGACGCCGAAATGGCGCTCCGCGCCATCCTCGCCAGCGCCGCCGAGCGGGGCAGCCAAGCCCTCGCGGTGATGATCGCGCTCCTCATGAACCGCTTGCCCAGCTTTTCGCGCCTCCCCGAACTCGCCCGCGAAATCGCCGCCGCCCAGGACAAGGACGGGCGCATGGCCGCCGAACGCGCGACCGAGCATACCCTGGAGAGCCTGGCAAACAGCCCCGCCATCGCGCTCGCCGCGAACGGCACCGGCGGCCTTGTCCATGCCGCCGAAACCATCGCTCATGCCACCACCTTGCTCACCGGACTTGCCGAGCAATCCGCGGCGCGCCCCGACCGGCAGCTCCTGATCGACGAATTGCGCCGCTCGATCGACCGCGCCTGTCGGGATTCCTTCTCTCTCCTGCTCGAACGCCATCTGCTCGCCCCGCTCGCCAGCCTCGCCACCGTCGATGATGACACCATCACCGGGCTGGAAGCCGTCGCCCGTGATCTCCGCGCCTTCGAGCAGGCCAGCCGCCAAGCCGGCAGCGGCGAACTCTATGACCGCATCCTGCGTGACGCCGGCAAGCGCATCGCCGCGACCGCCCTGCCGCGGATCGACCGCATGCGGCTCGTCGAAATCCTCAATAATTCCGACACCGCGCTGGCCCTGCTCGGCGCCCGTCCGTCCTGAGCGGCGCATCGCGGGCATTACCTTGCTTTCGCCCCGGCCGGTGCTATAGCCCAGCACCGATGACCGACGATCCCCCCCCGAACCCCGCTTTGCTGCCGGCGGGTTTGCGCGACGTGCTGCCGCCCGAGGCCGAAACCGAAGCCGCGGCGGTCGAGGCGTTGATGACGGTGTTCGCCGCGCACGGCTATCAGCGCGTCAAACCGCCGCTTCTCGAATTCGAGGACAGCCTGCTCGCCGGCACCGGCGGCGCGGTCGCCGACCAGACCTTCCGGCTGATGGACCCGGCGAGCCACCGGATGATGGCGCTGCGTTCGGATACCACGCCGCAGATCGCCCGCATCGCGACCACGCGGCTCGCCGATGCGCCCCGCCCGCTCCGCCTCTCCTATGCCGGCCAATGTCTCCGCGTGCGGGCAACCCAACTCGCGCCCGAGCGCCAGATCGCCCAGGCCGGCATCGAGCTGATCGGCGCCGACAGTCCGGCCGCCGATGCCGAGCTGGTTCTGGTCGCCGCCGAGGCGCTGGCGGCGCTCGGTCTCCGCCGGGTCAGCGTCGATCTCACCGCGCCGCCGCTGATCCCGGCCCTGCTCGATGACGCTGGCCTCGCCGCGCCGGCGCGGAGCGCGCTCGCCCGCGCGCTCGACCGCAAGGATGCCGCTGCCGTCCAGGCGCTGGCCGGGAAGCTGGCGCCGACGCTGATCGATCTCCTGCTCGCCGCCGGCGCCGCGGAGCGTGCGCTCCAAGCCCTCCGTGCCGCCGCCCTGCCCGGGCCGGCGCGCGCCCAGGCGCTTCGGCTCGAGGAAACCGTGGCCGCGATCGCTGCGCGGGCGCCGGGGCTCGGCCTCGCCGGCCTCACCGTCACCGTCGATCCGGTCGAATTCCGCGGCTATCGCTATCACACCGGCCTCTGCATGACGGTCTACGCCCCCGGCCGCAACGAGGAACTCGGCCGCGGCGGGCGCTATCTCTGCGGGGAAGAACCCGCCGCCGGCCTTACCTTGCACCCGGACGCGGTGCTGCGCGCGGCGCCGCGGCGCACACCAAGGCGGCGCATCTACCTGCCGCCGAACGCCGATCCCGAGCGCGCGCGGGCGCTCCGCGCCGAGGGCTATGCGACCGTCGCGGCGCTGACGGCGGCCGAACCGATCGCCGAGGCGCGCCGCCTCGGCTGCGCCCTGGTGCTGCTCGCCGACGGCGTGCGGCCGGTTTCTGGAGAGTGAGACGATGGCCAATGTCGCGGTGATCGGGGCGCAATGGGGCGACGAGGGCAAGGGCAAGGTGGTCGATTGGCTGGCCAGCCGCGCCGATATCGTGGTCCGCTTCCAGGGCGGGCACAATGCCGGGCATACGCTGGTGGTCGGCGGAGAGACCTACAAGCTCTCGCTGCTACCGAGCGGCGTCGTGCGCGGCAAGCTCGGCATCATCGGCAATGGCGTGGTGATCGACCCCGAGGCGCTGCTCGACGAGATCGCCCGCGTCGAAGGGCAGGGGCTTGCCGTCGGGCCGGATAATCTCCGCGTCGCCGAAAACGCGCCCCTGATCCTGCCGCTGCACGCCGCCCTCGACAAGGCGCGCGAGACGGCGCGAGGCGAACGCAAGATCGGCACCACCGGGCGCGGCATCGGCCCGGCTTACGAGGACAAGGTGGCGCGGCGGGCGATCAGGGTCTGCGATCTCGCCGAGCCGGCGACGCTTTCGGCCAAGCTCGACGAATTGCTGCTGCACCACAACACCCTGCTCGCCGGGCTCGGCGCGCCGGTGTTCGACAAGGCCGCTCTGCTCGCGGCCCTTCTCGCGCTCGCGCCGCGCCTGCTTCCCTTCGCCGAGCCGGTCTGGGAGCGGCTCGATGAGGCGCGCCGCGCCGGGCGGCGGATTTTGTTCGAGGGCGCGCAGGCGGTGATGCTCGATGTCGATCACGGCACCTACCCCTTCGTCACCTCGTCCAACACCGTCGCGGCGACGGCGGCCTCCGGCGCCGGGGTCGGCCCCGGCGCGGTCGGGTTCGTGCTCGGCATCGCCAAAGCCTACTCGACCCGCGTCGGCGCCGGCCCGTTCCCGACCGAGCTTGTGGACGCGACCGGGCAGATGCTCGGCGATCGCGGCCGCGAATTCGGCACCGTCACCGGGCGGCGGCGGCGCTGCGGCTGGTTTGACGCCGCCCTCGTGCGTCAGGCGGTCAAGGTCGGCGGCATCCATGGCCTCGCGCTCACCAAGCTCGACGTGCTCGATGGCTTGCCGGAACTGCGCATCAATACCGGCTATCGGATCGGTGACGAAATTTTTTCCCGGCTGCCCGCCGCCCCTGGCGCGCAAGCCGCGGCAGAGCCGATCTTCGAGACCATCGAAGGCTGGTCGGGCTCGACCCGCGGCGCCCGCTCCTGGGCGGATCTGCCGGCGCAGGCGGTGAAATACGTCCGCCGCATCGAGGAACTGGTGGAGGCGCCGGTGACGCTGCTCTCGACCAGCCCGGAGCGCGACGACACCATCCTGGTGCGCGACCCGTTCGAGGGGTGAGGGGCGCTATTCGCGCCCTCCCGTCTCGGCCTCGTCCATCTCCGCTTCCAGGGCCGCGATCTCGGCGTCGCTGAAGCCGAAATGATGGGCGATCTCATGCACCACGACATTGCGCACGAGAGCGGCGAGATCGACCTCGGTCTCGATCCATTCGAGCAGGATCGGCAAGCGGTAGAGCAGGATGGTGTCGGGCGGACGGGCGAGATCATCGACGCTTTTTTGGCCGAGCGGCGTGCCGCGATAGAGCCCGGTCAGATCCCAGCCCGCCTCCAGCTCCATCTCGCGGAGCGTGGCCTCGTCGGGCATGTCCTCGACCATGATCGCAACGCCGTCGAGATGGCGGGAAAGCCGCGGCGGAATGGCGGCCAAGGCCTGTTCGGCGAAGGCGACGATGACGTCCTCGCCTGGGGGAAAGAGAGGCGTGGGAAAAAGAGGCGTGGGAAAAAGAGGGGTGGGCGCGGCCATGGCGCCATCGGGCCAGAGCCGCCGAGCGCCGTCAAGGGGAGCGGCCAGCGGAAGGGAGTAGGAAGAATTTGGGAAGAGCCAGGGTGCCGCCCTGGACCCGCTGGGG
>JAKCCP010000152.1 GCA_021841985.1 Pseudomonadota bacterium
GACTTCCGAAAAAGAAGCAAAAAGACTTTGCTTCCTGTTTTCTCGGAGCGGGCGGTGCCGCAGGCACTGCCCAACGGGTAAAAGTTTTTTCAAAAAAGAACGGCTCTTTCGCCTTCTCCGCCGCCGGCGCGGAGCAGCGAGCCGTCGGGCTGGAGCTGGTAGCCGAGGCGGCGCATGGCGTTGAGCAGGTGGAACGAGGCCTTGAAGGCGAGCACCGGAAGGTGAAGCCGCGGCGCGTCGAGATCGCCGGCGAGCAGCGACACCAGGCCGGCGCGCATGCCGAAACGATCCTGCGGCGCCATGAACATGTCGCGGAGAGCCGGGGTGTTGATCCGCCGGATCAGCCAGTCGAGGCCGTCGAGGGAGCGGCGCATCCGCGCCTCCGCCTGCCGCGCGAGACGCAGCCCGGCGCGCCGGTCGGCGAGCCAGGCGCTCGCGACCCCGGCGCCGAGTTCGGCGCCGCGCATCGCCAGCATGACGCCGCTCGAAAAAATCGGATCGATGAAGGCGAAGGCATCGCCGATCAGGAAATATCCGTCGCCGCCGGCCGCGCGGGCGCGATAGGAATAATTGCCGGTCGCGGTGACCGCGCCCAGCGCCACCGCCGGCGCCATGCGCTGGGCGACGCTCGGGCTGGCCGCGATGCGGGCGCGAAAAAACTCCTCGATATCGGCGCCGCGGCGGCGGAACGCCGCCTGATTGCCGACGAAGCCGACGCTGGTCACGCCGTCGGGGAGCGGGATGAACCAGAACCAGCCGTTTTCGGCGAGATGGATGCTGATATACCCGTGACGCCCGTCGCGATGGCAGGCGACGTTGCGGAAATGACCGAAGATCGCGGCGGTGTTGTTGTGCTTGTGGGCGGTCTTGAGACGCGCGCGGGTGGCGAGGAAGGTATCACGCCCGGAGGCGTCGAGGACGAAGCGGGGAGCGAAGTGAAGGGTTTCGCCGCCGGCGCCGATGGCGGTGATCTCGGCCGGCGCGCCTTGGGTGAGACGGGCGGCGATCACCCGCGTGTTCTGGATCCCGCGCGCGCCGCGGCGAAGCGCGTTCGCGAACAGGATGGCGTCGAAGGCGGCGCGCGGCACCTGATAGCTGTAATCGGGCCGCGCCGCGCTGTCGCCGGACGCGAACGGGTAGGCGACGGCGCGATGATGGGCGTCGGAGACGAATTCGGCGCCCGGTTTTTTGACCCCGATCGCCGCCACTTGCGCCGCGACGCCCAGCCGCTCCAGCAAGGGGAGATTGGCGGGGAGCAGGGATTCGCCGATATGAAAGCGCGGATGCGCCGCTTTTTCGAGCATGACGACGTCATGGCCGGCCTCGGCGAGCAGAGCCGCGGCGGTGGCGCCGGCCGGACCGCCGCCGATCACCAGAATGTCGCAAGGAACGGACACGGATGGTTTCCCCTTGCAGAATTGCCACCAAAGAGGCGCTCTCTATAGCGCGATCGGGCCCGGCTGCGATATCGCTCTCTCCGAACATGGCAAAAGGCACGGCAAAGGTGGTGGTGGTGATCCCGGCCCGCGAGGAGGCGGGAAGCATCGCCGCGATCGTGGCCGGCTGCCTGCCTTTCGCCGCGCGGGTGATCGTCGTCGATGACGGCTCGGCGGATGCGACCGGCGCGCGCGCCGCGGCGGCCGGGGCGCTGGTGCTCCGCCATCCGGCGCGGCGCGGCAAAGGGGCGGCGCTGGAGACCGGCTTCGCCGCCGCCTTGGCCGCCGGCGCCGCGTTCATCGCGACCCTCGATGGCGACGGCCAGCACCGGCCGGAGGATCTGCCGCGCCTGCTCGCCGCGGCACGGCGCGCGCCACACCGCATCGTGATCGGCTCCCGCCGGGCCAGCCGATTGCCCGCGCCGCGCAGCCGGCGGGTCGCCAATCGCGTCGCCGATTTCTGGATCTCCTGGGCCGCGGGCCACCCGATCGCTGACAGCCAGTGCGGTTTTCGTGTCTATCCCGCGACCTTGCTGCGCGCTTTGCCGGCGCGCAGGCGCCGCCCGCGCGGCTTCGCCTTCGAGGCGGCGCTGCTGATCGAGGCGGCGCGGGCCGGCTATCGCACCATTGCCGTCGACGTGCCGGCGCTTTATGGAGGAGCGAGCCAGCGGGCCAGCCATTTCCGCCCGGTGGCGGATGTTACGAAGATTGTCCTGGTGGTCGCCGCCCGGCTGCTTGCCCGCGGGCTTTCGCCGTGGTCGCTATGGCGGGCGCTCACCCTGCCCGAGGAGCATCTCTGATGCCGCCACGCTGTCTGGTTTTGCTCGGCCTT
The DNA here is from genome assembly GCA_021841985.1 of Pseudomonadota bacterium. The sequence continues at coordinate 2,269 of JAKCCP010000152.1, forward strand.
TTGGTCGCCGCCGGCTGCTCGGTGACCACCCCCTATGAGGTGATGGCCGAGCCCTTCGCCACCACCACCGGCACCATCGAGGCGCGCCAGGCGCAGATCCGCCGCGCCGCGACCGGTCTCGGCTGGACCATCACCGAGGATGATCCCGGCCATATGCTCGCCCATAAGGGCGATATCTCGATCCTGGTCGAATACGACCCCACCGGCTTCTCGCTGCATGAGACCAATCCGCCGGAAAATACCGACGAGATCACGCAATGGAACACCGCCGCCGAGGCGCTCGAGAAAAACATCCTCGCGCAGTCGAAAGCGTGAGGATTATACGCTAAATTCACCATGGCCCGGCTAGGTTCGGCGCCGTGTCGGACGGGTTTCGCGTGAGGGGAAGTGCTGCGCATGCGCATCGCGATGATTGGCGGCGGTTATGTCGGGCTGGTCTCGGCGGCGTGTTTCGCTGAATTCGGTGTCGAGGTCTCCGTGGTCGAGGCCGATCCCGGGCGGCTCGCGGCCTTGCATGCCGGGCGCATGCCGATCTATGAGCCCGGGCTCGACGCGCTCGTCGCCGGCAACGTCGCCGCCGGGCGGCTCTCCTTCACCGATGATCTCGCCGCCGCCCTCGCCGGCGCCGAGGCGGTGTTCATCGCCGTCGGCACGCCGAGCCGGCGCGGCGATGGCCATGCCGATCTCACCTATGTCTATGCCGCCGCCGAGCAGGTGGCCCGCGCCTTGACCCGTCCGGCGGTGATCGTCACCAAATCGACGGTGCCGGTCGGCACCGGCCGGCGCATCGCGGCGATCCTCCGCGATGTCCGCCCCGATCTTCCCTGCGCCGTCGCCTCCAACCCGGAATTTCTCCGCGAAGGCAGCGCGATCGCCGATTTCATGCGCCCCGACCGGGTGGTGATCGGCGTCGAGGAGGAGGGGGCGCGCGAGGTGCTGCGCCAACTCTATCGCCCGCTCTACCTGATCGAGACGCCGATCGTCTTCACCAATCTGGAGTCCGCCGAACTCACCAAATACGCCGCCAATGCCTTTCTCGCGATGAAGGTCGCGTTCATCAACGAAATGGCCGATCTCGCCGAGAAGGCCGGCGCCGATGTCCATGACGTCGCGCGCGGGATCGGGCTCGATGGCCGCATCGGGCGGAAATTCCTCCACCCCGGCCCCGGCTTCGGCGGCTCCTGCTTTCCCAAGGACACGCTCGCTTTGGTCCGCATCGCCCAGGACGCCGGCGCGCCGAGCCGGCTGATCGAGACCGTGGTCGCGGTGAACGAGGCGCGCAAGGCGGGGATGGCCGGGCGCGTCATCGCCGCCTGCGGCGGCACGGTGCGCGGCAAGACCATCGCCGTCCTCGGCCTCACCTTCAAGCCCGAAACCGATGACATGCGCGATTCCCCGGCGATCCCGATCGTCTCGCGCCTGGTCGGCGATGGCGCCCATGTCCGGGTCTATGATCCGCAGGGGATGGCGCAGGCGCGAATGATGCTGCCGGACGGCGTGACCTATTGCCCGAACGCGCTCGCCGCCTTGGAGGCGGCGGAGGCGCTGGTGGTGGCGACCGAATGGAACGAGTTCCGCGCCCTCGACCCGGCGCGCCTCGCCGAGACCATGCGCGGGCGGGCGGTGATCGATCTGCGCAATATTTTCGACCCCGCGACGCTGCGCGCGGCGGGCTTTGCCTATCACGGCATCGGCCGGCCGGGCGGTTGAATGTCGGCGCCCGTCGCGCCCTATCCCTACGCCGACGGCTATAACGCGGAGCTTCTGGAGCGCATTCCGCTCTGGGCCGGGTTGGTGCTCGATATCGGCTGCGGCACCGGGGCACTCGGCCTCGCGTTCAAGCAGCGCAATCCCCGCGCCCGGGTTTTCGGCATCGAGGGCGATCCGCGGGCGGCGGCGGTGGCGGCCGGCCGGCTCGATGGCGTGATCACCGGCGATGTCGAGACGGTGGCCCTCCCCGATCGTTTCACCGGCGCCGTCGATTGCCTGATCTATGGCGATGTGCTGGAGCATTTGCGCGACCCCTGGGCGCTGCTTCGCCGCAACGCCTCCCTCCTTTCACCGACCGGTGTGCTGCTCGCCTCGCTGCCCAATGTCGAGCATTGGAGTTTCGCCGCGCGCCTCCTGCAAGGCGGCTGGCGCTACGAGGAGAGCGGCCTCTTTGATCAGACGCATCTGCGCTGGTTCTCCCAGGAAAGCGGCCGCCAGGCCCTCGCCGAGGCCGGCTATGTGCCGCTCGACAGCGTCGGGCGGGTGTTCGAGGGCGAGCGCGGCCAGCGCTTCATCGCCGCCATCGCCCCGGCGCTCGATGCCCTTGGCGTCGATCGCGAGGCGTATGCGCGCCGCGCCCTGCCGCTCCAGCATGTCTGGCGGGCAACGCGCACGCCGCCGGCGCGGCTGCAGATTTTCGCCACCATGCTGGCCCCGGTCGGGGGCGTGAGCCATGTCCGCGTCGTCGAGCCGATGCAGGCGCTGGCCGCCGCACCCGGCGTGCAGGCGCGGCTCACCAATCTCCGTGATTTGCCGCGGCCAGCGCCGGGGGTTCCGCGGATCCTGATCCTCCACCGCCCGGCGCTCCTCGGCGAGACCGGGCTCGCGACGCTGCGCGCGGTGATCGCGGCGGGATTCCTGGTGGTGTGCGAATTCGACGACCACCCCGATTTCATTCCTATCCTGCAACACCCAGAGATGCATAATTTCCGCGCCGTGCATGCGGTGCAGACGACGACGCCGCGGCTGGCCGAGGTGCTGGGCCGCGCCAATCCCGAGGTCGCGGCTTTCCCCAATGCCGTAAGCCAGCTTCCACCGCCGCGGAATTTCGCCGATCCCACGCGCCTTGCGCTATTTTTCGGCGGCATCAACCGCGAGGCCGACTGGCCGGAATTCATGCCGGCGCTGAACGCGGTCGCGGCGGCTGCCGGGGAGCGGCTCCGCTTCGTCGTCGTCCATGACCGCGGGTTTTTCGACGCCTTGGCGACGCCGCACAAGGTGTTCCATCCGATGCTCGACTACCCCGATTATCTCGCGCGCCTCGCCGAGGCCGAGATTTCGTTCATGCCGCTCGGTGATACACCCTTCAATCGCTGCAAATCCGATCTCAAATTCATCGAGGCGGCAGCCCGCAGGGTCGCCGCGCTGGCGAGCGCGACGGTGTATGGCGAGGTCATCGACGCTGGCCGGAACGGCGCGATTTTCCGTAACCCTGACGAATTGCGGACGCTGCTCTCCCGCATGATCGAGACCCCGGTCTGGACGCGCGGCCTCGCCGAGGAAGCGCGCGCGCTGATCGCCGCGCGCCGCATGCTCGCCGATCAAATTCCGCCGCGCATCGCCTGGTATCATGACCTTTGGGCG
>JAKCCP010000040.1 GCA_021841985.1 Pseudomonadota bacterium
TCTCGATCTGCTCCGCCTTGGCGTCCTGTTGGCGCCAGAAGGCCGCCGTCGCCACGGCGAGGCCGGCGATGCAGAGGAGAAAAACCAGGGGCGTCGCGAGGCCGGCCTGACCGCCGATCAGCTCGGCCATGAAACGCGCGGCCTCGACCGGATGCCACGCGCCGGCGCGCCCGCCCTGCTTGAGCAAGCTCACCCAGTGATGCGCGGCGTTCCACCCCAGCACCGGGAGAAAGAGCGCCAGCCCGACGCCAAGCCCGGCCCAGGGCGCGGGACGGCGCAGCCAGAAACGCACCGGGGAGGTGGCGAGCAGCCACAGCCCGATCCCGAAAAACAGCAAAAGGGCGGAGTATTTGCTGCATAGCGCAAGCCCGGCGAACCCCCCGGCGAGAAGCCAGAACTGCGACCGCCCGGTGGCCACAAGCCGCGCCATGGCCCAAAGCGTCGCGGTCCAGAACAGCAAAAGCGGCGTATCGGGGGTCATGGTCACCGCGCCAGCGCCCGTCAGCAGCGTCGCGTTGAGCAAAAGCCCGGCTTCTATCCCGGCGCGACGCGCGGGAAGACTGCGCGGCTGGGGGTGGAGATCGGAGGCGGCCTGCGCGAGCAGCAGCGTGCCGAGAAGGGCCGCGATGGGCGCCAACAGGCGGATGCCGAGCGTGGTCTCGCCGAGCAGCGCGGTGCCAGCGCGGACGAACAGCGCCACCATCGGCGGATGGTCGAGATAGCCCGGCTGCAGCGCCCGCGACCATACCCAATAATACGCCTCATCGGGCGAAAGCGGCATAACGGCGGCGACCAGCAGGCGCAATCCGGTCAGCGTCAGCAGCAGAAACAGCGCGGCGCTAGCGGGCACGCCAGACCAGGGTGACCGAGATGGCGTAATTCCACACTACCGCGATGATGGCGCCGGCCGCGCCCGCGACGGTGAGCGAATTATGCTCCTCATAGAGGGTGCGGGCGATGCCGAGATCGGCGATGGCGCCAAAGCCGCAAAACAGCATGAACAGAAACAGCCCACGCCACAGCCGGCTCCCGCGCAGCCGCTGATCGCGATAGGTGAGGGTGTTGTTGAGCTGGAAATTCACCGCCATCGCGAGCACTGTCGCGATCGACTGGGCGAGGGAAAACCCCATCCCCAGCGCCCGCCCGAGGGCCAGCGCCGCGAGATTGACGCCGACGCCGACGCCGCCCACCGCGGCGAAGGCAATGAAGCGCGGCGGCACCGCGCCATGCAGCAGGCGATCGATGAGCAGACCCGCGAACTGCGTCAGCACCAGCGCGTCGAGCTTGCTCTCGCCGGCGGCGCGGGGGCGGAAATGATAGGGGATTTCAACGACACGCAAGCCGGGTTTCGCGTTGAACAGCAAATCGAGCAGGATCTTGAAACCGCTTCCGGCAAGCCGCGGCGCGATCGCCTCGAAACGGTCGCGCCGCAGCATGAAAAATCCGCTCATCGGGTCGCTGATCGGGGTGGAGAGGAACATCTGGGCGAAGCGGATGCCGCCCGCCGAAAGCCGCCGGCGAAAGGTGCCCGCCAGCCCGGCGGCCGCGCCATCGCCGACATAGCGGCTGCCGATGACGATATCGGCCTCGCCCGCGCGGAGCTTTGCGAGCATCAGGGGCAGACGGGTCTCGTCGTGTTGCAAATCGCCATCGATGACGGCGATGAATGTCGCCGACGACGAGAGCGCGCCCTCGATCACCGCCGAGGAGAGCCCGCGCCGACCGATGCGGCGGAGGCAGCGGACGCGCGGGTCGCGCGCGGCAAGACGACGCGCCTCGGCGGCGGTTTCGTCGGGGCTGTTGTCATCGACGAAAATCACCTCCCAGGCGATGCCGGCCAGCGCTTCGTCGAACTTGGCCACCAGCGGCGCGACATTGGCGCGCTCGTTGAAGCACGGCACGACAATGCTGAGTTCGGGGACGCTGAGGTCGGGGCTTTTCACGTGGTCAGAGCGGCACGCCCGGGAGGTTGCGGCTGGTGCGGATGGTTTGCAGCGTCTGCACCCGGCTCACCCGCTCGAGCCCGGTGAGGCGGGCGGTGAGTTGGTTTTCATGCGCGGCATCACGCGCGACAAGGCGCAGCAGGAAATCGCCGCCGCCCCGGATCATATGGCATTCGCGCACTTCCGGCCAGGCGGCGATGGTCGCTTCGAACTCGGCGAGCACGCTCTCCTTCTGGCTCTCGAGCCCGACAATGGCGAAGAACATGATCTGCCAGCCGAGCTTCTGCGGATCAGGCTCGGCATGGTAGCCGCGGATGACGCCGATCGCCTCCAGCCGGTGCATGCGACGGAGGCAGGGTGCCGGCGAGAGACCAGTGCGGCGCGCCAGCTCGACATTGGTGATCCGCCCCTCGCGCTGCAATTCGCCGAGGATGCGGTGATCGACGGCATCGATCGTGCCATCATCGACCGCCTCGGCGGGGAGGGCCTGGCGCCTGCGGGACGGCGAGAGGGGCGGGGAAAGCGCGCCGCGCGGCATGGGTCAAACCATCCTTCGAGGGGGTTTAGCGGTCAACGCCGAACGGCGCTTGCTGGATTGGGGCTCCGCACGCAATAATATTACCCACGGCGATGATCGCAAGGGGGTACGGCGCGGCGCGATCGCTTGCGTCAAGCCCCGGCTCGTCGATATCCTTGCGGGGCAAAAAGAATCGGAACGATGACCTCTTCCATGTTGATCCCCCATGTCTGACCCTCTCTCCACCGAGGTACTGGTGATCGGCGCCGGGCCGGCGGGCTATACGGCGGCGATCTATGCCGCGCGCGCCGGGCTGGCACCCATTCTGGTGCGCGGCCTGCAGCCCGGCGGCCAGCTCACCATCACCACCGATGTCGAGAACTATCCTGGCTTCGCCGAGGTCATCCAGGGACCGTGGCTGATGGAGCAGATGGCCGCCCAGGCCGCCCATGTCGGGGCGCGGCTCATCGACGATAGCATTGTCGCCGTCGATCTTGTCACATCGCCTTTCACCGCGCGCGGTGACGGGGGGGCGCTCTATGCCGCGCGTGCCGTCATCATCGCGACGGGAGCTGAAGCGCGCTGGCTCGGCCTGCCCTCGGAAAAGCGCCTATCCGGAGCCGGGGTTTCAGCTTGCGCCACCTGCGATGGGTTTTTCTTTCGCGACCGCTCCGTGGTGGTGGTGGGTGGCGGCAACACGGCGGTCGAGGAGGCGCTCTTTCTCACCCATCACGCCCGCCGCGTCACCCTGATCCACCGGCGCGACCGGTTGCGCGCGGAAAAAATCCTCCAGGATCGGCTGTTCGCCAACCCCAAGATCCAGGTCATATGGAACGCCGTGGTCGAGGAAATCCTCGGCGCTGGCAAACCCGAGACGGTTTCCGCCGTGCGGCTCCGGGATACCCTAACCGGCGCGCTGTCAACGCTTGCCACCGATGGCGTGTTCATCGCCATCGGCCATACGCCGAATACCGGGCTGTGCCGTGGCCAGCTCGCGCTCGACGCGGAGGGCTATATCGTGACCACGCCGGGGAGCACGCGCACCTCGCGCGCCGGCGTATTCGCCGCCGGCGACGTGCAGGACAAAATCTTCCGCCAGGCGGTGACGGCGGCGGGCAGCGGCTGCATGGCGGCGCTGGAAGCAGAAAAATATCTCGCCGCGGCAGCCGATGACGCGCGCCAGGGGATGGCATGAGCGGGCGCGCGCTGGCGCGGGCCGCCGGGGGGGGGAGTATGGACTGGGACAAATTGCGGGTGTTCCACGCGGTGGCGGAGGCCGGCAGCTTCACCCATGCCGGGGAGTCGCTCAACCTCAGCCAGTCCGCCGTCTCGCGGCAGATCTCGGCGCTCGAGGAAGCGCTCCAAGTGCCGCTCTTTCATCGCCACGCCCGCGGCCTGATCCTCACCGAGCAGGGCGAAAGCCTCAACCGCACGGTGCGGGAAGTGTTCGCCAAGCTCGCGATGACCGAGGCGCTGCTCACCGAAAGCAAGGAAAAACCCGCCGGCCGGCTCAAGATCACCACGACCATGAGTTTCGGCGCGTCCTGGCTGGCGCCACGCCTGCAAAATTTTCTCGAGGCCTACCCGGAGGTTTCGGTGAGCCTGTTGCTCGACGACACCGATCTCGATCTCGCGATGCGCGAGGCCGATGTCGCGATTCGCATGCACCCGCCGAAACAGCCCGATCTGGTGCAGCGGCATCTGATGTCGATGCACTGGCATATCTGCGCCGCGCCCGCCTATCTCAGAAAATTCGGCACGCCACAGAAAATCGAGGAACTTGATCAGCATCGCCTGATCCTGTTCGGCGATTATCATCCGCCGGTGGCCGACATCAACTGGCTGGCCGAGATCGGCCGACGTGACGGCACCAAGCGCAAGGCGCTGCTCGAGGTCAACAGCCTGCAAGCGATGCTGCTCGCCATCCGCTCCGGGCTCGGCATCGGCGCCATGCCGGATTACCTCGCGACCGAGACCGAAGACGTGGTGCGTATTCTGCCCGAGGCCAAGGCTCCGGTGGTCGATGTGTTCTTTGTCTATCCCGAGGAGCTGCGCAATTCCAAGCGAGTCGCGGTATTCCGCGATTTTCTCCTGGCGCGGCTGGCCGAGATGGCGTGAAAGCTCGGCAAGGAACGCCCTCCCGCCCCGGAATCGATCGGAAAAACCAATGTTTCCAGAGGGCCTGCTTCTTCAGCTTCGCGTGATTTTCCAGCCCAGAAGCGGGCATGCGAAAGCGGCATGGATGCTGCCAGAAATTCGCGGTGGCGCCGCCAATCTGGTGAGCCTACGCTAAAAAAGTCGCGTGGATGCAACCGTTGGTGATATCGACGCGGGCTTGAGCGCGGCCGAACAGGCCGTCTTTCGGGTGGACACCCCTTCGTCTCCCGGACCTAGCCTCCCTGTTGACTGCCCCGCCAGGGCTATGCTGGCGGGGCGTTCTTTTTTGTTCAAGTGGATTGCACTAAATCCCCCCGATGTTAAATTCTGTGCCGTTCCGCAATTTATCCGAGGAGGTCAGGCGAGATGGCATACTATGTAAAAGTGCTTCGGCCTGATGAAATTGTGAAATATACTGGTAGACTGCACTGGATTATATATAAGAACTCTATCGTGCTCAGTGTAATATTTTTCCTTTCATTGGTTATTTATTTTAATCAGACCGAAGACCAGAAATCTGTTATGTTTTTTGCATCAGTGGTTTTCCTATTGCTGACCGTAATATCTTTCGTCCATTCCTGGTTTGTCCGAATCACCACGGAAATCGTGGTAACTGACAAGCGGATCATCCATAAAACCGGCTGGATTGCCCGTCGCACGGAGGAGATGAATATAACCAAGGTCGAGACGGTGGACGTTAGTCAGGGAATCGGAGGCCGCATTCTCGGCTTTGGTGCGGTGGGGATAAAAGGCATCGGCGGAAGCTGGGAACCGCTACGGCGGATTGCGGCACCCATTGCATTGCGGAATGCCATCATGGTTGGATAGCCGGGATATGTCCCAGGGCCATCTAGCCTGTGGCATTCTGGTTGGTTGGTCTCAAAGCGTGCCGTGCAGCGGCGAGGCCGCGCGGTTGGCGCGTTGATCGAGGCTGAAGGCGCCAGCGCCGAAGGCCGCGACATGCAGCAGCCCGCCCATGATGGCGAGGTTTTTCATGAAGTGGAT
>JAKCCP010000051.1 GCA_021841985.1 Pseudomonadota bacterium
GGGGAGGGTTGTCCGGGCTCGCCGGCGCCAGGGTCAGGCTGCTGTTCGCGGATAGCCAGAACAACCCGCAAATCGCCCGCAGCGCCGCCGAGCGCTTCATCACCGAGGACCGCGTGGTCGCGGTCATCGGCAGTTACACCAGCGCGACCGCGGTCACCATCAGCCAGATTTGCAACCGCTATCAGGTGCCCTACATCTCCGCCGACAATTCTTCCCCGAGCCTCAACAAGCAAGGTCTGGACTGGTTTTTTCGTCCCTCGCCGACCGATATCGATTTCACCAAGGCGATGTTCGACGGCTTCGCCGCGTTCGGCGAAAAAACCGGCGAGAAGGTGCGAAGCATCGCGATCATTCACGAGAATTCGGTGTTCGGCAGCGATAGCGCCAAGCTGCAGGCGAGCCTGGCGGACGCTGCCGGGATCAAGGTGCTCGCCAATATTTCCTACCAGGCCAACATCCCCTCGCTCGCGGTGGAGGCGGAGCGGCTGCGGGCGGCGGATGCGGATGTCTTGATGCCGTCTTCTTACACCAGCGATGCGATTTTGCTCGTCCGCGCGATGCATGATGTCGGCTACACGCCGCGGGCAATCATGGCCCAGGATGCGGGTTTCATCGACCCCGCCTTCATCGCAGCCGTCGGGCCGCTCGCCGAGGGGGTGATGAGCCGCTCCGCTTTCGCGATCGACGCGGTGAAGGAACGCCCGGCGATTCCGGCGGTCAACCGGCTGTTCAGGGCGAGTGGCGCGAACAAGGATCTCAACGATCTGACGGCGCGCGAACTGACAGCGCTGCAAGTGCTCGCCGATGCGCTCGACCGCGCGAAATCGACCAACAACCTGGCGCTGCGTGAGGCGCTCCGCGCGACCGACATCCAAGGCGATCAGACGATCATGCCGTGGGCCGGCGTCAAGTTCGATGCGACCGGCCAGAACATGAAAGGCAATCCCGTCATCTTGCAGCAGCAAAAGGGTGAGTGGCGGGCGGTGTTTCCCTTCGAGATCGCGACCGCGCCGCCGATCTGGCACATCGCGCGGTGACGCGCTTGCGCCCGGTAGCCACGCCGTGAGCGCGACCCTCATCGCGCAGGTCGCGATCGGTGGCTTGCTCATGGGGTTGGTCTATGCCGTTGTCGCGGCGGGTCTCACGCTGATTTTCGGGTTGATGGATGTGGTGAATTTCGCCCATGGCGCCCTGCTCATGGTCGCGATGTACGCGACCTTGCTCATCCATCGCGCAACCGGCCTCGATCCGCTGGTGCAATTGCCGCTGGTCGCCCTGCTGCTGTTCGGCGCCGGGGTCGTGATCTATCGCGGTTTGATCGCGCGCACCCTCTCGGTGCGCGTCAATGCCGGGATGGTGCAGATTTTCGTGACCTTCGGGCTTTCGATCTTTCTCGTCGGCGCCGCCGAATTTCTTTTCGGCAGTGATTTTCAGAGCATCAACGCGAGCTTTCTCGGCGGCCGCTCGCTGGCGTTCGGCGCCATCATCCTGCCATGGCCGCTGGTCGCGAGCGGCATCGTCGCACTCCTCGTCTTTCTCGGCCTGTTTTTGCTGTCGCGCACCGAATTCGGCCACGCGCTGGAGGCGACGCGCGAGGATCACGAGGCGGTCGCGCTGATCGGCATCGATCGTGACCGGGTGTTCGGGATCGGCTGGGGGATCGGCACCGCGAGCGTCGGCATCGCGGGCGTCATGCTGGCGAATTTCTATTACATCGCGCCCGATGTCGGCACCAATTTCGCCCTCATCGCCTATGTCACGGTGGCACTCGGCGGCTTCGGCTCGATTTTCGGCGCCCTCATCGCCGGGCTGATCATCGGGCTTGTCGAGGCGCTGACGGCCCTCTTCATCGATCCCGCGCTCAAGCAGATCGGCATTTTCCTGATCTATCTCGCGGTTCTCATGATCCGGCCGCGCGGCCTGTTCGGGCATCTCTGATGGCGGGCGTGGTGAGGGGGACGCTCGCGGCGCGGCGCCGGCGCGAGGTTTTGCTCGGCATCGCCATCCTTGCCTTTCTCGCCGTTCTTCCTTTGGGCATCAACAATGTCTATCTGCGCGGGCTGATCGTGCTGGCGCTGCTCTATGCTGGCCTGTCACAGGCGTGGAACATCCTCGGCGGCTATTGCGGGCAGATTTCGCTCGGTCACGCGCTCTATTTCGGGATCGGCGCCTACACCTCGACGCTGCTTTTCACCCGCCTCGGTATCTCGCCGCTTCTGGGGATGTTCGCCGGCGGCCTCTTTTCCGGGCTCGCCGCGTTTCTGGTCGGCTTGCCCTGTTTTCGCTTGAGCGGCCATTATTACGCGATCGCGACGCTGGTCATCGGCATGATGGCAGCACTCCTCGCGGCGAATTGGGATTTCATCAATGCAGCAGAAGGGATCACCATTTCTTTTCACGGCGAAAGCTGGGCCGATCTCGCCTTTCGCACCGCGATCCTGCCGTTTCATTACGTCATGCTCGCCTATGCGGCGCTGATCTGGCTCATCGCCTGGCTGATCGAGGGCTCACGCTGGGGGTTCTTCTGGCGCGCGGTGAAGGATGACGTCGCGGCGGCGCGCAGTCTCGGGATCAGCATCTATCCGAGCAAGCTCGCGGCGGCGGCGATCAGCGGGGCTGCGACCGGCATCGGCGGCGCGCTCTATGCGCAATATGTCGGCTTCATCGATCCCGAAAGCACGCTCGATTTGTCGCTCTCGGTGCTGATCGCGCTGCCCGCCGTGGTCGGCGGGATCGGCACGCTCTGGGGGCCGCTGCTCGGGGCGGCGGTGTTGATCCCGGTGCAGCAGCTCTCCGTCGCCTGGCTCGGGAGTGCCGCCGGCGGCATCGATCTCATGGTCTATGGCGCGCTGATCATGGCGTTGGCGCTCGCCCGCCCGGAAGGCCTGGTCAGTTTTTTCCAGGCCCGCGCGCGCAAAGAGGCCGCCGGTCATGGCTGAGCCGCTCCTTGCGATTCGCGGGATCAGCAAATCCTTCGGCAGCGTCGCCGCCAATGTCGATATCAGTTTTGAGGTCGCGGCGGGTGAAATCCTCGGCCTGATCGGCCCGAACGGCGCCGGCAAAAGCAGCCTTTTCAATATCATCGCCGGTGCGATCAAGCCCGATCGCGGCGAAATCCTGTTCGAGGGGCGGCGCATTTCCGGCATCGGCGCGGTTGCCTGCGCGCGGCGCGGCATCGGGCGGACGTTTCAGGTGGTGCGCAGCTTCGATTCGATGACCGTTCTGGAAAACGTCATGGTCGGCGCGTTTTTGCACGCGCGCCGGAGTGCCGCGGCGATGCGGGAGGCAGCCGGGGTGATCGCATTTTGCGGCCTCGCCGGGCGGCGGGATGTCGCCGCCCATCGCCTGTCACCGCCGGACAAGCGCCGGTTGGAGATCGCCCGCGCGCTCGCGACCCGGCCGCGGCTTCTGCTGCTCGATGAAATGCTGACCGGCCTCACGCCCACCGAGGCGCGGGAGGGCATGCAACTGGTTCGCGATCTCCGCGCGCAAGGCATCACCATCATCATGGTCGAGCATGTGATGGAGGTGCTGCTGCCGCTGATCGATCGCGCGATCGTGCTCGATCTCGGGCGAAAACTCCTCGAAGGCCGGCCGGCCGAGATCGTCCGCCATCCGGACGTGATCCGCGCCTATCTCGGGGAGCGCTATGTCGCTTGAGCGGCCGTTGCTGGAAACGCGCCGGTTGTTCGCGCATTATCGCGGCCTGGCGGCGCTGCATGGCCTTGATCTGGCGATCGCGCCGGGGGAGATCGTCGCCGTGGTCGGGGCCAACGGCGCCGGCAAGAGCACGCTGCTCCGCGCCATCGCCGGGCAGGTGGCGATTTCCGGCGAAATTTTTTTCGACGGCGCGCCGATCGCAGGGCTCGCGCCGCATCGGATCAGCCGCCTCGGCATCGCGCTGGTCCCCGAGGGCAGGCGTCTCTTTCCGCGCCTTGCGGTCGAGGACAATCTCCGGCTCGGCGCCTATGCCCGACGCGGTCCCGAGCGTTTCCGCCCGCTCGATCTCGTCTTCGAGCTTTTTCCCCGGCTGCGGGAGCGGCTCCGCCAGCGCGCCGAGACCTTGTCGGGGGGCGAGCAGCAGATGCTGGCGATCGGGCGCGCCTTGATGACGGCGCCGCGCCTCTTGATGCTCGATGAGCCCTCGCAGGGCATCATGCCGCGCCTCGTCGACGATATTTTCGCGGCGATCGCGCGGATCCGGGCCGGCGGCGTCACCATCCTGATCGTCGAGCAGCGTCTTGCCGAAACGCTGGCGATCGCCGACCGTGCCTATGTCATGCAGACCGGCCGGATCGTTCTCGCGGGCGCGGCCGGCGCGATCGCCGGCAATGAGGAGGTCCGGCGCGCCTATCTCGGCATGTAACCAGGAGGCATCGGCCATGGACGGCTCACCCCATCGCATCGACCGCGCCGCGCTCAAGACCGGGCGCGATGTCCGGCGCGCTTGCCGGGCGGGAGAATTTTCCGGGGCGACCTCGGGCCTCGCGCCCGGCTTCGCGCAGGCCAATCTCGTCGTGCTGCCGGCCGATCTCGCCGGCGATTTTCTGCGTTTCTGCCAGCGCAACCCGAAACCCTGCCCGCTGCTCGGCGTCTCCGACCCGGGAGCGACGGATTTGCCCGATCTCGCCGCCGATCTCGATCTCCGCACCGATCTCCCCGGCTATCGCCTCTGGCGGGAGGGCGAACTGATCGCCGAGCCCGAGGACGTGCGGGAGTGGTGGCGCGCTGATCTCGTCGCCTTCGCGATCGGCTGCTCCTACACCTTCGAGGCGGCGCTGCTGGCGGAGGGCATGACGCTCCGCCACGTCGCCGCCGGGAGCGAGGTGCCGATGTTTGCAACCAACATCGATTGCGCGCCGGCCGGGAAGTTTTTCGGCCATATGGTGGTCTCGATGCGGCCGTTCCGCCCGGCGGAGGCGATCCGGGCGGTGCAGATCACCTCGCGTTTTCCCTTCGTGCATGGCGCACCCGTGCATATCGGGCTGCCGGAGATGATCGGCATCAAGGATCTCGCGCGGCCGGATTACGGCGCCCCGGTTCCGGTTCTGGCCGATGAATTGCCGGTGTTCTGGGCCTGCGGGGTGACGCCGCAAGCGGTGATCGCGGCGATGCGCCCGCCCTTCGCCATCACCCATCAGCCCGGCCGCATGCTGGTGCTCGATCTCCCCGATCACCGCTGCGCGGTTTTGTAATCGCCGCCCGCGATTATTCGGCCAGTTCGCGTGAGCGGGCGGCGGCGGCGGCGATGGCTTCGGGCATAAGCTTCGGCAGCGCTCCCGGCGCCATCAGAACCGAGAGGGCTGCGGCGGTGGTGCCGCCCTTGCTGGTGACGGCCTCGCGCAGGGAAGCCGCGTCCTCCTCGCTTGCCGCGAGCAGCGCGCCGGACCCGGCGACCGTCCGGCGGGCGAGGCGGCGGGCCAGCGCCGGCGCAAGCCCCTCGGCGATGGCGGCGCGCTCCAGTAATTCGGCGAGCAGGAAGACATAGGCCGGGCCGGAGCCGGAAACCGCGGTGACGGCATCGAGATCGCGCTCGTGATCGACCCAGACGACCTCGCCGACCGCGGCGAGAAGCCGCTCGCAGAGCGCGCACGCGGCGGCGCTCACG
>JAKCCP010000279.1 GCA_021841985.1 Pseudomonadota bacterium
TGGCTATGATTTGCCGCATTGCCTGCGCGTCACCATCGGCACGGCGGAGGAATGCGAGATGGTCGCGGCTTCGCTCGGCGCGTTCATGGCCCGCGCGCCGCATGGCTGAGCCGGTTTTCCGGCGTCTCGCGCTGATCGGCGTCGGGCTGATCGGGAGTTCGATCGCCCGCCGCGCCCGCGCGGGCGGCGATCTCGCCGGCGAAATCATCGCCTGCGCCCAAAGTGCCGCAACCCGCGAGCGCGTCCGCGAACTCGGCCTGGCCGACCGCGTCGAGAAGGATCCGGCGGCAGCGGTGGCCGGTGCCGATGGTGTTTTCCTCTGCGCCCCGGTCGGGAGTTACGGCGCCATCGCCGCTGCCATGGCACCGAGGCTCGCGCCGGGGGCGATCGTGAGCGACGTCGGCTCGACCAAGCAATCGGTGATCCGCGACGTCGCCCCGCATCTCCCCGCCGGCGTTCATTTCGTCCCCGGCCATCCCTTGGCCGGCACCGAGCATTCCGGCCCGGATGCCGGGTTCGCGACCCTGTTCGAGGGGCGCTGGACGATTTTGACGCCGCTTCCGGACTGCGATCCGGCGGCGATCGCGCGGGTTGGCGAATTCTGGCGCCGCTCTGGCGCGATGGTGGAGACGATGGAGGCCGGGCATCATGACCGGGTGCTCGCGATCGTCAGCCATTTGCCGCATCTCATCGCGTTTACGATCTGCGGCACCGCCGATGATCTCGCCGATGAAAGCCGGAGCCAGGTGCTGAAATTCGCCGCCAGCGGCTTTCGCGACTTCACCCGCATCGCCGCGTCGGATCCGGTGATGTGGCGCGACGTGTTCTTGAACAACCGCGAGGCGCTGCTCGAAATGCTCGCGCGCTTCATGGAGGATGCGCAGGCGATGGCGCGCGCCGTGCGCTGGGCGGATGGCGCCTATATCGAGGACAAGGTCAATCGCGGCCGCAAAATCCGCCAGAGCCTGATCGATCTCCATCAGGCGTGACGTGGCGCGCATGGCGTGGCGCGGCGGGATCGCCGGCGTTACCCGACCCGTGGCGGCGGGTGCAGCGCGTCGTGGAATGGCGGCGCGTCGAGCGCGTTCCGGGTGAGGGTGGTGAGAAAGCCGAGCGCCAGGGTTTGCGCCTGTTCGGCGATCGGGGTTGCGGCATCGATGCCGGCGCTGGTGGTGTTCTGGAGACGCTCGCGGTCGCGCTGGCGGCCGGAGGCGAGATCGTAAAGCAACACATCGATATCGGCGAAGGCGGCGAGATCGGTCACCGCGACGATTTCGAAGCGATGGATGTCGAGGCGGAGACCGAGCGTCGGCGGCGTATCGAGGGCGAGTTCGCCGCGTCGTTCGAGGCCGGCGGTGAAGCGCTGCTGCACCAGCCGCGCGATCGGGTAGGGCGCGGTCAGGGTCTGGCGGAAGCTGCCATCGGTGCCGCGGACCTCGCCGAGCCAGTCGGGTTTGGCGCGGCGCCGGTCGAGCACTTGCGGCAGGCCGATGACGGCGGCGGCGGGCGGCGGCGGCGCGGCGCAAGCGGCGGCGAGCCATGGCAGGAGCAAAAAAACCCCGCGCCGCGAGCAGGCGCCGAGGATGATGCGATCAGCGCCCTCAGGCGGCGCGGAGCGCGCTCGGCAATCCGGCAATGGCCTGATCCACGAGCACTGTCGCCGCCTCGGGCGCGAGGTCGCGGGCGATCACGTCGCGCGCGGCGGCGATGGCGATATCGGTGGTGGCGCGGCGCAACTCCGCCAGGGCGGCTTTTTCGGCGGCACTGATGCGGATATGGGCCATTTCCTCGCGGCGCCTGGCGCTGGCCTCGGCCTCGTCGCGGATCGCCTGGGCCAAGCGAGCGGCCTCGATTTCCGCCTTTTCCAGCAGCGCGGTGGCTTCGGCCAGGGCGGTCTCGCGCTGCTTCGTTGCGTCACGCAGCATGTCCTCGGCCTCGCGGCGCAGCCGCGCCGCCGCCTCCAATTCCTGCCGAATGGCGTCGGCGCGGGCGTCCAGCACCGCCGTCAGCGCGGTGAAAAGCCGCTTGCCGAACAGGGCGAAGAACAAAACGAAAGCGACCGCGACCCAGAAGGTCGGGCGTTCCCAAGGGGTGCCGGTCAGCGCTTCCCATTGCATCGCGTTGCTCCTTTGTCAGCCCACGGCCCGCGCCGCGAGCGCCTGCTCGACCGCCGCCGCGACCGCGCCGGCAGCGGGGGCAAGTCCGGTGAGGCGGGTGATCAGGGTGACCGTCGTTTCACGCGCCGCTTCGCGAAGCGCGCCCATCGCTACCTGTTCGGCCGCGACGATGCGGGCCTCGGCGGCCTCGAGATCGGCCTTGAGGCGGGCATCGAGGGCGCTGGCATGGGCCAAGGCCTCACGCTTTGCCCGCTCGGTGGCGCCGGCGATCGCCGCTCCCGCCTCGGCATGGGCATGGCGGGCGGCGGCGTTCAGTTCGGCGATGGCGTCATCGGCGGTCTGCTTGGCGGCGCGGGCGGCGTCGAGATCGCCCTTGATGCGCCGCGCCCGCTCCGCCAGCACCGAGGCGACGCGCGGCAGCCCCCACTGGGAGAGCAGCAGATAGAGGGCAAAGAAGATGATGGCGAGCCATACCACCTGGCTGAGCAGCAGCTTGTTGGCGAAATCGAGCTGCGGCATGCCTTTTTTCCCGCCCTCGGCCAAGGCAAGGCCAGGGAAGGAAAGAAAGAAAGGCAGCAAGGTGGCGAGGCGGCGCGGCATCGTTTCTTCCATTCATCTCCGTTGGCCAGCGCTGCGGCGCTGGCCGAATTCAAAGGGCGAGGGATCAGGTGAACAGAAGCAGGAACGACATCATCAGCGCGAACAGCGCCACCGCCTCGGTCAGCGCGAAGCCGAGAATCGCGAGGCCGAATACCTGGTCGCGCGAAGCCGGGTTGCGGGCGATGCTGCTGACCAGAGAGGAAAAGATGTTACCGATACCGACACCGACACCAGCGAGTGCGATCACGGCGAGACCCGCGCCCAGGGCCTTAGCAGCAGCGACGTCCATGACTGAGTAATCCTTTCATTTGACGAAAGCAGAAGATTGGGTGACGAAAGCAGAAGATTGGGTGACGAAAGCGAAACCAGGGTGAGGGTTGGCCGAGAATTCTGCCGTAATCAGTGCAGATGCACCGCGTCGTGCAGATAGATGCAGGTGAGGATGGCGAACACATAGGCTTGCAGGAATGCCACCAGAATCTCGAACCCCATCAGCGCGATATTGATCGCCAGAGGCGCGACCGCAAGTACATAGCCGAACGCGCCGAGCGCCCCCACCAGCATGATCATGAAGCTCGCGAACACCTCGAACATCACGTGCCCGGCGGTCATGTTGGCGAAAAGACGAATCGAGAGCGAAACCGGGCGCGAGAGATAGGAGAGGATCTCGATCGGGATGATCAGCGGCGCCAGCAGCTTTGGGACGCCAGCGGGGAAGAAATAGGTGAAGAAACGGAGGCCATGGATGCGGAGCGCGACCAGCGTCACCAGCACGATGACCAGGATCGCGAGCGCCCCCGTCACCATGATGTGGCTGGTGAAGGTGAAGAAATAGGGGAACAGGCCGAGTAGGTTGCCTATCAGGATGAAGGTGAACAGCGTGAAGATGAAGGGGAAAAACCGCTTTCCCTCCTCGCCGATCTGATCGAGGCACATATTGTAGATGAAATCGTGGAGGTATTCGACCAAAGCCTGCAACCGCCCAGGGACGATGGCGCGCGGCTTCATGCCGAAATAGAGCAGCCCCAGGAGCACCGCGCCGGCGAGCAGCATGATTTCATTGGCGTTGGTGAAATTCACCGCGCCGCCGATTTCGCCGAGACCATGAGCGAGACGGAACTGCCCCAGAGCGTCGATCGCCGAACCTTCTGCCGCCAAGACCGCCATCCCCTTCAAAACCGGCCGCGCGCGCCGACCGCATCACCAATCCAGCGTCTAACGCCGGCCGCGCGCCGCGCGTGGCCCAACCAGGCGCCAGACATTCATCACCCCGGCCGCCCCGCCGAGCAGCACGAAAACCGCGAGAAACAGCGGTCTCGTATGCAGCCAGCGATCCAGCCCGTAACCGATGGCGACCGCGACCGCGAGCGCCGAAGCCAATTCCACGCCGACCCGCAAGCCCAAGGCAAGGGCGTTGGCCGGCAAATCCGTCCCCCGCGAAGCCGCGACCGGCCGGTCGAGCCCCTGGCGACCCCGGGCCGCGGCCAGCCGCGCCTCGAATGACGCCGCGCCGCGTTCCCGATCTCCCTCGGCCTGATCCCCGCCGGCCTGATCCTTGCCCATCGCTCCTCGCTCGGCGGAGGGTTCCACCGAAAGGCAGGCGCTTCCTAGAGGCCAGGGGCGATCTCGTCAAGAACGCTTGAAGCGTGTCTTGCCTTTGCGCCCCGTCTTTCGCACCATCGCGCGGGCAGAGGAGACATTCATGACCGCGACGGTGCTCTATTCGGAAAAACTATACCAGGACGACGCCGTCGAGCGCGGGATTTTCGGCCCCGATCTTCGTGTCGTGTTCGCGAACGCGGCGCGGATCGCGGAGATTCCCGACGCCCTCGCGGCCGAAGCCGAGGGGCTGATGATTTTCCGCCATTTTCTCACCGCCGCCGATCTCGCCCGGTTTCCGCGGCTCCGCGCCGTGGTGCGCATGGGGGTCGGCTATGACCGGCTTCCCCGCGCCGCCTGTGCAGCAAGCGGCATTCTCGTCTGCAACGTCCCCGATTACGGCACCACCGAGGTTGCCGATCACGCGATGGCGCTGGCCTTGGCGCTCCGCCGCGGCCTGCTCCTCCACCATGCGGCGCAGCGCGAAACGCCGCCCGCCGCCTGGACCTATCTCGATCACGCGCTGATCCGCCGGAACGAGAGCCTGGGCTTCGGCATTCTCGGCCTCGGCCGGATCGGCACCGCGGTCGCCCTCCGCGCCAAGGCCTTTGGCGCCCGCGTCATCGCCTATGACCCGTATCAGCCGAACGGCGTCGAGCGCGCCCTTGGCATCGCGCGGGCGCGGAGCCTCGATGACTTGCTCGGCGCCGCCGATACGCTCTCGATCCACGCGCCGCTCACGCCGGAGACGCGGGGGATGCTGGGCGCGCGCGAACTCGCGAAGCTGCCGCCTGGCGCGGTGGTGGTGAACACGGCGCGCGGGCCGATCCTCGATGTCGAGGCGCTGGCGGAGGCGATACGCGCG
The DNA here is from genome assembly GCA_021841985.1 of Pseudomonadota bacterium. Next base: position 5,182 of record JAKCCP010000279.1, read on the forward strand.
GGGCATATCGCCGGCGCCGGCCTCGACGTGCTCCCCACCGAACCGCCGGTCGAGCCGGTGCCGACATTGCTCGCCGCCTATCGCGCGCGCGCGCCCTGGGTGGAAGGGCGGCTGATCATCACCCCGCATTCGGCGTTTCATACGCCGGAAGCCTGGCAGGACATCCGCGTCAAATCCGCCGAAACCATGCGCTCAGCCCTGCTCGGCCCACGCCCGCAGAACGTGATCACGCCTGAGATGTTCTAGTTTTACTATGTCATAAGTTTGTGTGCCGTGTGGTATGTTGGCAGCACGGGCAGCGGGGCAAGGCACGAGCGATTGCGCGGGCGATGGCGATCCGGACGGATGTGATCGAATTTGGCACGTGACGCTCAGGTCTGACCGGGGGA
>JAKCCP010000226.1 GCA_021841985.1 Pseudomonadota bacterium
CGCCCATCTCGTCGTCCATGGCGTGCTCCATCTCGCCGGACACGACCATCATCATCCGGGCGACGCGCGGCGGATGGAAATGGCCGAGGCCCGCATCCTTCGTCGCCTGGGCCTGCCCAATCCGTGGCGGCGGGCGTGATCACGCCGGCATGATCGCGATGCCACCCGCTTTCATCCAGCGTCTGCGCGGGCTTTGGGGCTGGCGCGGCGCCGAGCAGTCGGTGCGTGCCTCGATCGCCGAGCTGGTGCAGGAGGCGGCGGACGCGCCGCTCACGCCCGGCGTCGCGCCCGAACTCGACCGCCAGGAGCGGGTGCTGATCGCCAATATCCTGCGGCTGCGCGGCACCACCGCCGATGACGTGATGGTGCCGCGCGCCGATATCGTCGCCCTGCCGCTCGATCTCGGCCATGCCGAACTGCTCGCGGTGATCCGCCGCGAGGGCCATTCGCGCTTTCCGGTCTATCGCGACCAGCTCGATGACATCGTCGGCATGGTCCATATCAAGGACATCTATGCCGCCGAGGGGCCGCGCGAGACCTTCTCGCTGGAGAAGATCCTGCGCCGGCCGCTGCTGGTTGCGCCGCAGATCCCGGTGCTCGATCTCCTGCTGCAAATGCGCCAGGCGCGCATGCATCTCGCCCTCGTCATCGACGAATATGGCGGCGTCGATGGCCTGGTGACGATCGAGGATCTGGTCGAAACCATCGTCGGCGACATCGCCGACGAGCATGACGACGAGCAGAAGAAACTGCTCCTCGAACGCCCCGACGGCACGCTCGACATCGATGCCCGCCTGCCGATCGAGGAATTCGAGGCGGCGCTCGGCCCGGTGCTGACCGAGGATGAGCGCAACGCCGATATCGATACCGTCGGCGGCCTCGTGTTCACCCTCGCCGAGCGGGTGCCGGCGCGCGGCGAGGTCATCAGCCACCCCTCCGGGATCGAGTTCCTGGTGGTGGACGCCGATGCCAGGCGCATCCGCAGTCTTCGCATCCGCCGCCCGACGGGCATGCCGTCTCCTGGCCTGCCGACGGCGGAGGGCCAGGTGCCGTCGGCCGGCGGCACCAGCGCCGACCGCCCCGCGGCCGACGGCAGATCGGTGGCGCCATCGGCCATCGACCCGGGCTGAAACCCTTATCACCCCAAGGGGTAGTGGCGAAATACCCCGGGTGGCCACAATTTTAGCGAGTTTTCCACAGATTTTATGGCCGAGGGTGATTGAGTGCCTCGGTCATCTTACTGTATGTTGTGGTCGGATCATGCGGAGGACCACGAAATGGAGTGGACCGAGGAAACCGTCGCCTGCCTGCGCGGCCTCTGGAGCGAGGGGCTGCCGACCGCCGAAATCGGCCGGCGTCTCGGAATAACCAAGAACGCCGTCATCGGCAAGGCGCATCGCCTGGTTTTGCCGCCCCGCCCATCGCCGATTCCCGCCGTCGCGTCGACGACGCGGGTTCACGCCGAAACCAAGGCCGTCCCGGGCCCCGGCCATGTCGCCGGCACGGTGGGGTCGGGCAATCTGAGGTCCGACAATCTGGGGTCGGGCAAGGTGACGGCGGTGGCGCAAGCGGCCTGGTCGCCGCCGCCGCGTTCCGCCCCGCCGCATCGCGCCGAGCCGCCGCCCCTCCGCCGCGCCCATAGCTGCTGCTGGCCGCTCGGCGAGCCGGGGAAGCCGGGGTTTCATTTCTGCGACGATGCCGCCCTGCCCACCAAACCCTACTGCGCGCGCCACGCCGATCTCGCCTATGTGAAAGTGCGCGAGAAGCGCGAGGAAGCCGCGTAGCGCGGCTTTCCTTCACGCCGTTTGGCCCGCGCGCCGCGCCGCGGCGGCAAATTCTTACGTCGCCGTTGCGATGGCCGTGCTCGCGTCGTATCGTCGCCTCTGGCGACGGTGGTGGCCAGCAAAACCCCGTCATCGCCGCCGGGAGGAAGGCGTGCCGCCCAAGAGCACGTCGGTTCAAGCAAGGGGCAAAGGGGGTGCCAGGCACCTTCCGCCGCCCCGCAGACAGAAAGGCGTGTGGCGATGCCGCAGGGCACCGTGAAATGGTTCAATCCGACCAAAGGCTATGGCTTCATCGCCCCCGATCATGGCGGGAAGGACGTGTTCGTCCATATCAGCGCCGTGCAGAAAGCGGGGCTGCGTAGTCTCAGCGAGGGGGAAAAGCTCGGCTTCGAAATCGAGCAGCAGCCGAATGGCCGCGCCGCCGCGGTCAATCTCTCCAAGCTCGCCTGAGACCGGGGCTCGCCTGAGACCGGGGCCGCTTGGCGCCGCGGGGCGGGGCCGGTTTCGCGCTTTCGAGCCCGGCGGACAGGGTGGCCCGCCTCGCCTGGAAGATACGCCCGCGCGCCCCGGCAGGGCGGGGCGCGGCGATGGGTCTTGAGCCCCGCGCGCCAACCCCGAGCGCGCCGGCGGAAGGGCGCGCTCGGCCGGATTTCCGGCGCCGCGCCTCTGCCATGCGGGATGGGCTTGCATCCGGCGTCTTGTTTCGCTTCAACATTCGTGGTTGTCATTCCCTGCGCCCTATTCTCGTGCATGCCCCTCTCGTCTTCCCGCCTTTGGCTACCGCGAAGGCCCCGTTTCTCGCCCATGACCCGCTCCCGCGTTCTGGCCGCATCGCAAACAAGGATCGCCGACGATCATGACCCACGCCTTTCCCTCGTCGCGCCCGGCACCGAAATCCGCCCTGGATGCCGAAGCGGTCCGTGCCGCCTATCGGCGCTGGGCGGGCATCTATGATTCATCCTTCGGCGGCATTTCCGCTTTCGCCCGCCGCCGCACGGTGGCGGAGGTCAACCGGCTGGCGGGCAGCGCGGTGCTGGAGGTCGGCGTCGGCACCGGCCTCGCGCTACCGCGCTACGCGCCGGGCAAGCGCATCACCGGCATCGATCTCTCGACCGAGATGCTCGCCATCGCCCGCCGCCGCGTCGCCGCGGACGGCCTCGCCCAGGTCGACGCGCTGATCGAGATGGATGCCGAGGCGATGAGCTTCGAGGCCGCAAGCTTCGATATCGCGGTCGCCATGTTCGTCGCCTCGGTGGTGCCGCATCCGCGCCGGCTGATGGCGGAGATGCGCCGGGTCGTGCGGCCGGGCGGGCATCTTCTGTTCGTCAACCATTTCGCCGCCGAGCGTGGGCCGCGCTGGTGGGTGGAGCGGGCGCTGGCGCCGGCCTCGCGCGCGCTCGGCTGGCACCCGGATTTCGCGGTCGATGCCTTGCTGCTGCCCGAGGAACGCGAAAAGGCGGCGATCTCGACGATGCCGCCCTTCGGCCTTTTCACCCTGATCCGCCTCGATAACGAGCCGATCTGACCATTCGCCGGCCGCGTCCGGCGCCGTTACCGGCGATGAAATCCCGGGGTGTCGGGCGGCGGCGCCAGGTCTTCCTCGATGCTCGTCACCCGCGCGAGACGCGGCCCGCGGCGGCAGGCGCGCAGCAATTCCTCGACCGCGGCGGGATCGCCGGCGACCAGCGCCTCCACCGCGCCGTCGTCGCGGTTGCGCACCCAGCCGGAGAGGCCGAGCACGGTCGCCCGGGCGGTCATCCAGTCACGAAACCCGACCGCCTGGACCTGGCCGCGAATGACGAGACACTTGGCGCTCATGGCGGCGTTCCCCCGGAATGGCGCGTCAGCGCCAGGATGCGGGCGGCGGTGGCGATCTCGTCGGCGGCGCGTGCCCGCCGGGCCGCCGCCGCCTCATCGCGGCCCCAGATCTCTTCCTGGAACAGGGCATCGAGTTCGGCAAGTGTCTGTGCTTGCGCGCCATCGAGCGCCCCCGCCGCCACCGCGAGGCCGAGCACGAGACTCCCGAGCGCCGGCACCAGAACGCCGAGCGCCGCGAGCCGGATCGCTCCCTCCCGGGCGAGCGCCGCCCGCAGCGCGGCCAGGCTCGCCGCCGGTTGCGGACACGGCATCACGCCATCGGTGACCGCAAGCGGCGCATCGAGCGCGCGCGCCGCCCAGTCCAGCCAGGGCTGCCAGCGCTCCTGCTGGCGCCGGATCAAAGCGGCGGGGGCGGGGGCGCGGTAGCAGAGCAGGTCGCTCTCGCCATAGCGCGCCAGCGCCGCGATGCTCGGCTCTGGCGCGGGCGCGATCCGGCTCGTCCCGGTCCCGACGATGCGGGTCAACTTCACGTCGTCATAGCTGAATTCCGGCCCGAGACCGCGCCATTCCTCGGCCACCGCCGCCGCCAGCGCCGCCCCCGGGAGACGCAACTCCCCTCCCTCCGGCAGCCGCAGCGGCCGGCCATCGAGATGGATCGCGAACCCCTCCGCCAGCGCCACCGGCGCAACCTCGTTCCAGAACCGCCGCATCGCCGCCCTATTTCACCAGCCCGCGCAGAATATCATGGAGCGAGAGCCCCTTCTCCGGCTTCGCCGGCGCCGGCGCCGGACCCGCCCGGCCGCCCCGCGCCCGCGCCAGAGCCGGCTCACAGGCGGACGCGGCGAGCGCGCCATCCCCCTGGTCGGGGTCCGGCGCCAGTTTCGGGTCGGCAAGCGGGCCAGCGAGGCGAAGCGGCACCACCAGCGCATTGCCGCCGATGCGGAGCGACGGCACCAGCCGCACCGCCATCGTCGCGGCGCCGAGATCGAGGGTTCCGGCGGCGCCGAGATCGAGATGCGATGTCTCTGCCAGCGCCGGGTCGAGACGCGCGACGCCGGCGGCGATCCCGACACCGAGCGCGAGACAGCGGAGATCGGTCCGCCCGCCGAGATCAAGCCCGATCGCCGGCAGCCTGGCCTGCCGCAGCACCTGGCCGAGCGCCTGCAAAAGCAGGCGGTTGGCGAGCGTCGCATTGACCGCGGCGATCCCGAGCCGCCCGCTGAGCGTTGCCGCCAGCGCCCGCGGCGTCGCCCCGGCGGCGCTGAGATCGGCGAAAACCTCGAGCGCGCCGGTATTGTCCGCCGGCCAGTGAAACGCCCCGGCGAGCGGCCCGAGCGCGAGCGACGGCGCCAGCACATGCAGCGTCGCCGAAGGCGGGGTCACGGCGGCATCGAGGCTCAGCGCCCCGCTCACCGCCCCGCCCGGCACCACGAGATGCACCGGATCAACCACCAGCCGCCGGTCATGGAGCACGACATGGGCGGCGATGTCGCGATAGGTGGCGCCGCTTTCGATCAGGGTTTCGACGGTGAGCGCGAGATCGAGATCGGCGGCGCCGAGGAAAGCGAGGAACGCGAGCGGGCGCTCGCGCCAGTCGGGCGGCGTCGGCGCGGCGCCCTCGGCCGCTGCCGGCGCCGGTGACGGTGGCGGCACGCGGCGCGGCAGGGCGTGGCGCAGCGCGTCGAGATCGAGGCGATGGATCGCAAGCTTGCCGGCGAAAGCGGGATGCGGCGCGAGATGGAGGGTGCCGTCGAGCCCGAGATCGCCCTGCCGCGCGACCACCCGCAGCCCGCCGAGTGACAGCGCGTCGCCAGGCAGGCGGGCGATCATGCCGCTGACGCTGAAGGGGACGCCGGCATAGCGGGCATCGAGCGTGACCGCGGTCGCGCTCGGCCCCGGCAGCGCCGGCAGGTCGAGGCGGATG
>JAKCCP010000096.1 GCA_021841985.1 Pseudomonadota bacterium
GGAACTCCGCCCGCCGGCCGAGCCCGAGCGCGTGCTCGGCCACGAACTCGCGCTTGACAACGCCACCCACCGCCTGCTCGGCGTGGCGCCGGCCTGGACGCGCTATCTTCTGTTCGTCTGCCGCTATGCCGCGGTTTCGGAGGAAAAGCGCGAGGGCCTGGTTTCGCTCGGCCTCAATCTCGCGACCGGTGCCCTGCCGGACGCGATCCTCGCCGGCGTCATGCCGTGGCTGGACGGCGCCGAGGACGATGCCCCGATGCCATCGGCGGAGGTTTTGCCGGCGGCCTGGGAAGCGTCGCGGATGCAGGATAGTCTTGCCCGCGCCATCACGCCGCGGCTCGAGGTGGCGCTGGCGCCCTTCCTCAAAACCCTCCGCCGCCGTCTCGAGCGCGACCAGGAGCGGCTCCACGACTATCACAACGATCTGCATCGCGAGGCGCTGCGCCGCGAGGCCCAGCTCGCCCCCGACGATCCGGCGCGGCCCCGGGAAGGGCTGCGGCGGGTGGCGATCGCCGAGGAATATCGCGCCAAACGCGACGACCTCGCCCGCCAATACGCGCTCCGGGTCGGCGTCTCCTGGGTGCAGACGCTGGAGCTGGTGATGCCGGTCGCGCGGTTTACCGTGCAACTCCGCCGTCGCAAGGCGGAGCGCGAATTCATCCTCGACTGGAACCCGCTCGCGCGACGGCTGGAGACCCCGCCTTGCGCCGCCAGCCTGTCCGCCGAACGGCCGCGCCTGGTCTGCGACGAGGCCCTCCATCTCCTCACCCAAGCCGGGCTCGCGCCCTGCCCGGCATGCGGCAAGCCGTTCTGCCGCGCCTGCCACCCCGCGCATTGCCCGAAATGCCGCCACCCCGCCGCCACGCCGCTATTCGCGGAGGCATCAAGCGTCAGCGCACGGCCTTGAGGCAAAAGCATCCCCGCGTGGGTGATCACGATACGGACGGATGCCACGGAGTTCGTCACGTGGCGTTCAGGCCGGATTGGGGGATCCTCTGGGTCGAAATCCGCCGGGAAGGCGAGGTTCTATGATCGGCGGTTCAGCGCGCTGTTCCTGCGCTGGCCGTTCCTGCGTTTGCGCCGGATGGTGGGCTACCCGGCGCCTGCGTGCTTTGCGGTTTGGCGAGCACGGGCGGGCCGTTTCCGATAGAGAACCACCTTGTTCGCAAGGGGACGCTGTGCTTCCTTGCCGGTGATCCTCATCCTCGCTGGAGATCTCCCATGGCTCTGAAGACAGCGCCGGCCAAGGCCGGATCCAAGAACCCTCCGCCCGTCAAGGCCGCGGCGCCCAAAGCCGCGCCGACACCGGCCAAGGCGGCACCGGTCGTTACCGCGAAACACCTCGCCGCCGGTCTCGCCGATCAGCAAAATCTTGCCCAGAAGCAGGCCGATCTCCTGGTTGCCAGCCTGGTGGATCTCATGGTCGGCCATCTCAAGCGGGGCGATCGCCTGAGGATCGGCGGTCTCGGCATCCTTGAGGTCAAAAGCCGTCCGGCGCGCATGGGACGCAATCCGGCGACCGGGGAGGCGATCCAGATCAAAGCCGGCAGGAAAATCGCCTTCCGCGCCGCGAAGGAACTGCGGGACGCGATCTGACGGAAGCCGGACGGGCCCGCCGTGCGCCTCGGCGGCCCTGGGTTCCGATCCGTTGACCGCGGCGGTTACAGCAAACCGAATGGACGGTAGCGGTTTTTCCCTTTCGCGACTGAGCTTGCGTCTGACCCCGCACGGGCGGCTGGTCGCCGAGGAGGATGGGCGGGCGCCAGCGTTTGAGGCGGCTCTGGCGGAGCGGCTGAGCACCGCGTTCGCGCGGGGCAGCGGGCCGGGGTTGTTGCGGCTGGGCGCGGCGGAGGTGGGGCGGGCCGTGCCGCCGGTATTCGGCTGGTGGCGCGGTTTCGCCGCGCGCTACATCACGGCACTCCGCTTGCGCACCGCCGGCCTTGACGAGCCGGAAGCGGCGGAACCGCGCCTTGCGGAGGTGCCGCCGCCGGACGCGGGCGAGCTTGCAACCCTCGTGCTCTCGGCTCCGCTGATGGTGGGGGCGGAGTATCTGACGCCGGATATCCTGCGCGCGCTTTGGCTGGAAATCGGCGCGGCGCTGGCGGGATCGCTGGCGGCGGCGAAGGCCGATCTGGCGTCTTTCCTGAAAGCGCTCAACCCGGCCTGGAACCTGCTCGGGCGGGTGCATTTCAATCTCGCCGAAAATCGCCGGGATACCGAGGCGCCGTTCGCCTTCATGGCGACCTACACGGCCAGGCTCTCGGCGCAGGGAAAAGCGCAGCACCTGCCGCTCGGTCAGGCCCTGCGCGACTATACCGGCAAGACCCAGCGTGAGAAGCTGCTCTCGCTGCTGCTGCCGGTGCAGCGCGCGGCGGAACGATGCGCCTGGCTCAAGCCGATGGTCGAGAGGGGAGAGATTTTTCACCCGCTGCGCTGGTCGTCGCGTGAAGCCGGGCAGTTTCTCGCGAGCGCCGAGGATCTTGAAAACGCCGGCGTGGTCGTGCGCATGCCAGCCACGTGGCGCGCCAACCGCCCGGTGCGCCCGCGTGTCAGCGCCACGATCGGCACCCGCGCGCCCTCCGCGCTTGGCCTCGATGGGCTGCTCGATTTCCACCTCGCGGTGACGCTCGAGGGCGAAGCGCTGACGGAGGACGAGGTGCGGAGCCTGCTTGCCGGAACCGACGGGCTGGTGCTGTTGCGTGGGCAATGGGTGGAGGTGGATCGCGAACGCCTGGCGCGCACGATGGCGCGCCTCCGCGCGGCGGAGACGCTCGCGGCGCAAGAGGGGCTGAGTTTTGTCGAGGCGATGCGGATGCTGGCGGGCGTCGATGCCGGGGCCGTGGAGGCAGCGCAAGACGGCGCCGATCCCCACTGGTCCGAGGTCGTGGCCGGGCCTTGGCTCGCCGAGACGCTGCGGGCCCTGCGCGCGCCGGGTGAGACGGGCGTCGATCCCGGCCCGCTGCTGCGCGGCACGCTGCGGCCCTATCAGCGGGCCGGGCTCGGCTGGCTCCATTTGCTCACCGGGCTTGGGCTGGGCGCCTGTCTCGCCGACGACATGGGCCTGGGCAAAACCATCCAGGTGCTGGCGCTGCTGCTCGCGAAGAAAACCCGCGCGCCCTCGTCGCGCCCGAGCCTGCTCGTGGCGCCTGCCTCGCTGCTCGCGAACTGGGCCGCCGAGATCGAGAAATTTGCCCCGGACCTGACGGTTAACCTCCTTCATCCCTCAGCCATGGGGACCGCGGCGATGCGGCTTTTCACGCCCGAGGATGTGGCCGGGTGCGATCTCGCCATCACCAGCTATGGTACGGTTTTGCGCCTCGCACCGCTACGTGAGACTGCCTGGCGTTTTGTCATTCTCGACGAGGCGCAGGCGATCAAGAACCCGGCGGCCAAGCAGACGCGCGCGGTGAAGGCTTTGCGTGCCGAGGCGCGGATCGCGCTAACCGGTACGCCGGTCGAAAATAGCCTTGGCGATCTCTGGTCGATATTCGATTTTCTCAACCCAGGCCTTCTCGGCAACGCCAGGCAATTTGGGCACTACGCCAAAAATCTCACGACGCGCGAGGACAATCCCTACGGCCCGCTTCGCGACCTCGTGCGTCCGTATATTCTGCGCCGGATGAAAACCGACAAGGCGATCATCAAGGATTTGCCGGACAAGACGGAACTCCGCGTGCATTGCCATCTGAGCCGCAAGCAAGCGGCGCTCTATGCGCAGGCGGTGGAAGATCTGGCCCGCAGCCTCGAGGAGGTCGGGGGCATCCAGCGCAAGGGCGTGGTGCTGGCGATGCTGATGCGGCTCAAGCAGATCTGCAACCACCCCGCGCAATGGCTCGGCGATGGCGTTTTTGAGGCAGAGGAGAGCGGCAAATTCGCCCGGCTTCAAGAGATCGCCGAGGTGGTGGCGGCGCGTCAGGAGAAGATGCTGGTATTCACGCAGTTCCGCGAACTATGCGAGCCGCTGGCGGCTTTTCTCGGCACGGTATTCGGCCGCGCGGGGCTGGTCTTGCATGGCGCAACGGCGGTCAAGAATCGTCAGGCTCTGGTGCGGCGGTTTCAGGAGGATGAAAACGTGCCGTTCTTCGTTCTCTCGCTCAAGGCCGGCGGCACGGGACTGACGCTGACAGCGGCCTCGCATGTGGTGCATTTTGATCGCTGGTGGAACCCGGCGGTGGAAAACCAGGCGACCGACCGGGCCTATCGTATCGGCCAAAAGGCGAACGTGCTGGTGCATAAATTCCTCTGCCGCGGCACCGTCGAGGAACGGATCGATACGTTGATCGAGACAAAAAAAGCGCTTTCGGCCGAGTTGCTCTCCGGCGGCGGCGAGATTGATCTGACGGAAATGAATGATCAGGATATTCTGCGATTGGTGGCGCTCGATCTCCACGCCACGATGAGGGATTGACCGGTATGTCGCGCTATCATCGAGGGTGGCCGCGCTATGTTCCGGTGGCTGAGCGGCGCATGAAGGCCGCGCGCGCGGCGGAAAAGCTCAGCAAGAAGGGAGAAATCGTTGCCCCGGTGCGGATCGATGGCCGGGCCATCGCAACGACATTCTGGGGCAAATCCTGGTGCGACAATCTGGAGGCCTATCGTGACTATGACAATCGCCTGCCGCGCGGGCGCACCTACGTCCGTAACGGCTCGGTGATCGATCTGCAAATTGCCCCCGGCGAAGTGCGGGCGCTGGTCAGCGGCTCTGAGCTCTATCGCGTGAAGGTGACGGTCGAAGCGGTGAACGAAAAATCGTGGCGATCGATTTGTCGCGATTGCGCAGGACAGATCGACTCGGTCGTGGAAGTACTGCAAGGGCGCTTTTCCAAGGGTGTGATGGCGCGCCTCTGCCGGCAGGACAACGGATTGTTCCCAAAGCCCGCGGAAATCCGCTTCGCGTGTAGTTGTCCCGACCATGCGGTGATGTGCAAGCATGTGGCGGCGACGCTCTATGGCGTTGGCGCGCGGCTTGATGAGCGCCCGGCGCTATTGTTTCGTCTGCGCGCGGTCGACGAGAATGACCTCGTGGCGGGTATCGGCGAGGCGCTACCGGCATCGAAGGCCGCGCCGGAGGCGGGCCGCGTTCTTCAGATCGAGGACGTGGCGGCGCTTTTCGGGATTGATATCGCCGCGCCGGAATTGCCGGAAACGGCGGAAGGAAAGAAAAAGCGCGTGGGCAAGTCGCCCCTTCGAAGCGCGCAAAAGCCGGCCGCCGGCAAGAAGGCAAAGCCGCCGCGCGCAACTGCCAAGAGCGCAGTAAAAAAGCGCGCGCGCGGAAAAATTGGAGTTGGCGAGATCACGCGCGCCAAGCCGGCGGGAAAGAAGAGTGTCAAACGCCCGGCCCCGACGACAGCCACGACACCCAGCAAACCGACCCGTATCAAGGCGGCAGAAGCGGCTCCGTCCACCCGGTCCCACGCCAAGCCCGCCACCCCGCGCCAGTCCGAGCCGCAGCCGATCAAATGGCGGCGCACGGCAAAAAAG
>JAKCCP010000285.1 GCA_021841985.1 Pseudomonadota bacterium
CGGGCTGGCGCACGCGCGCGCCGCCTGCATCTCGGCGAGATGGGCGCGATCACGAATGCCGACGGCGAGCTTTTGCAGATGGAGCATGACCGCTCATGTGATCCCGCCCGCGCCGCCGACAAGATCCGTTCAGGCGGGTTCGATCTCGATGGTGAGATGCGAGAGCCCGGCGACCGCGCCGAGGCGGCGGCGGTATTCGTCGAGGCTCTCCGGCGCGGCGCCGCCGATCGAGACCACGGCGCAGAGATGCCCAGGCCCGACCCGCCAGACATGGAGATCGCTCACCCGCGCCCCGTCCCGCTCGAGCACCTCGCGAATCTCGGTCGCGGCCTCGGGATCGGGCGTCATGTCGAGCAGCACGGCGCCGCTCGCCCTGATCAGCGTCACCGACCAGCTCACGATGACCGCGGCGCCGATCAGGGCCATGACCGGATCCAGCCATGCCCAGCCAAGAAAGCGCGCCCCGCCGAGGCCGATCAAAACCAAAATCGAGACCGCGGCATCGGCGAGCACATGCGCGCGCGCGGCGCGCATATTGTTGTCCTCGGACACCGCGCCGTGAGCATGCCCATGGTCGTGATCATGCCCGTGCCCATGCCCATGCCCGTGCTCATGCCCATGCCCATGCCCGTGATCGCCGAGCAGCAGCGCGCTGGCGAGATTGACGACGAGACCGAGCGTCGCGATCGGAAGGGCCGCGGCAAAATCGATCGGCACCGGCCGCGCGAGGCGGGACAGCGCCTCCCAGGCGATCAGGGCGGCGATCAGGGCGAGCGCGATGGCGCTGGCGAAACCGGCGAGATCACCGAATTTGCCGGTGCCGAAGGCGAAACGCGGATCGGCGAGATGGCGGCGGGCGATGCGATAGGCGAGTGCCGCCAGCAGCAGCGCGCCGACATGGGTCGCCATGTGCAGCCCATCGGCGATCAGCGCGATCGAGCCGAACAGCGCCCCGCCGGCGATCTCGGCGATCATCACCGCAAGGCACAGCCCGACCACGATCCAGCTCCGCCGCTCATGCTCGGCATGGCGGGAGCCGAGGAAGACATGGTTATGTGGATTTTCCATCACCGCTCCTCGCAACGCCACGACCGGAAAATCCTAACCGCTCAGCCGATCAGAAGCCAGAGCCGGAGCAAAAAGGTCTCGAGCCCCGTCCGGCGCTCGATGCCGGGCCAGGCCAAAAGCCGCAACCGCCCGCGGAGGCCGCCGTCGAGCGCGCGCGCAAGCGCCGCGACCTCGTCCGCGACCGGCGCCGGCAGCAGCGCCGCATTGGCCGCGAGCCCGGCGAGATGGGCGCGAAACCGGGACATGAACGGCGACGGACCCCGGCCAAGCGCGGCGAGCGCCCGACGGAGCCGCGAGCCCGGCGCGCCGACCGCGTTTTTCCCGTGCTGGCGATAGAGCAGCACCTCCTCGGCATCGGTGAGCACGAAGCCGCCGGCCGCGCTGACCAGCAGATAGCTCCACCAATCATGCAGTGTCTCGGGCGGCTTCCGGCTCGCCGCGACCAGCTCGGCGGCGGCGCGGTTGAGCACCATGGTGCAGCCGGCGGCGATATTCTCGACCAAAGCGGCGGGAAACCGGGTCGAGCCGCGAAAGGGCGGCAGCGTGCCCCGCCGGCGAAGCGCGGCATCGACCAGGGTCGCCCGCGCGCAATAGAGCCCCGGACGATGGGCGGGGAGGATTTCGAGAGCGTCGCGGGCACGCGCCAGCTTGTCCTCGCGCCAGACATCGTCCTGGTCGCAGAACGCGAAAAAATCATTCTCGGGATCGGCGATGGCGGCGGCGAGGAGCGCGAAAAAACTCCCCGCCGCGCCGAGCCGCCCGGACCGCCCCGCCACCGCCTCCGTCCGCTCGGGCAGAAACGCGCCGAGCAGCGCCGGGCTGGCATCCGAGGATCCGTCATCGCGCCAGTAGAGATGCCAGTCCGCGCCGCTCTGGCGCGAAAGACTCGCGAGTTGCTCGGGAAGAAACCGCGCGCCCTGGTAGCTCGCCAGCAAAACCGCGATGCGTCCGGCCATCGGCGGCGATCAGACGGCGCAGAGCGCGGCGATGACGCGGGCCAGGCTTTCGCGCCAGGGCGGCAGCGCGAGGCCAAAGGCGCGCCCGAGCTTCTCGCAATCGAGCCGGGAATCGGCCGGCCTGCGCGCCCGCGTCGGCCAGTCACTGGTCGCGATGGCGGCGATCGGTGGCGTCGGCACCCCAAACCGCGCCGCCTCGGCGAAAATCGCCACCGCGAATGCGTGCCAGCTTGCCTCCCCGCGCCCCGCCGCGTGATAGAGTCCCCAATCCCCGTCTTGCGCGCCGGCATCCACCCGCGCCACGAGATCGAGGATGAGAGACGCCAGATCCTCGGCCGCGGTCGGCGCGCCGCGCTGATCGGCAACCACCCGGAGATCACGCCCGGCGGCGGCGGCGGCGAGCATGGTGCGGACGAAATTCCGCCCGCGCGCCGAATAGACCCAGGAGGTGCGCAAAATCAGCGCCCGCGCCCCGCTCGCCAGAACCGCTTCCTCGCCGGCGCGCTTGCTCGCGCCATAGACGCCACCCGGCGCGGTGGGATCGGTCTCGACATAGGGGGCACCTTTGGTGCCGTCGAACACGTAATCGGTGGAAATATGGATCAAAGGCACATCGGCGGCGGCGGCAAGAGCGGCGAGCCGCGCCGGGCCGTCGCGATTGGCGCGGAAGGCGGCCGCTTCATCATCCTCGGCGGCATCGACCGCGGTATAGGCGGCGGCGTTGATGACGAGGCGCGGGCGGGTTTCCCTGAACACCGCATCGATGCTCTCCGGCCGGTCGAAATCACACGCCGGCCGCCCGACACGCCGCGCCGCAAGGCCGCGCGCGGCGGCGGCGTCCGCCAGCGCCTGGGCCAACTGACCGCCGCCGCCGGTGATCAGGAGCGGCGCCGTCATCCGCCGGCCCCAAACCACGACCCGATCTCGGCGAGGGGCGGCAAAACCCGGTCCTTGTCGGAGAGCACCACCGCTTCCGCCGGCGCCGGCCAGGGGATGGCGAGCGTCGGGTCGTTCCAGATCACCCCGCGCTCGGCGGCGCGGTCATAGGGCGCGGTGACCTTGTAGATCACCTCGCTGTCGGGCTCCAACGTGCAGAACCCGTGCAGGAACCCGCCCGGGATCCAAAGCTGGCGCCAGTTCTCGGCGCTGAGTTCGGCGCTGACATGGCGCCCGAAGCTCGGCGAGCCGTGGCGCAGATCGACCGCGACATCGAAAATCGCCCCGCGCACGCAGCGCACCAGCTTGCCCTGGACATGGGGCGCGATCTGGCAATGGAGGCCGCGGATGGTGAAGCGGGCGGCGGAAAAACTGTGATTGTCCTGGATGAATTCCCCCGCGATCCCCGCTTCCCGCGCACGCGCGGCGTTGAAGGTCTCGGAGAAAAACCCGCGCGCATCGGCGAAACGCGGCGGCGTCAGCAAGAGGACATCAGGGATAGAGAGGCGTTCGATTTTCATCAGATGAGTCCGAGGAAAGAATCTTCTTTTTCTGAAGAGATCGGAGCAAAAAGATTTTCTTCCCGATGGACAGTGCCTGCGGCACTGCCCCGCGAGGAGAAATAGGGTAAAAGTTTTTTGGTTCTTTTTTTTAAAAAAGAACAATCCAAAAAAGAAAAATTCACTTTTATGACTTCCCTTCCGCTAGGCATGATGGCCGTCGGCGAGTTCGGCCAGCACCTGGCCGAGTTCGGTCTTGCCGAGGCTTCTCGCATGCAGGCGGAGATGCTCGGCGTCGATATGGCCGAGCCGGAAGGCGACTTCCTCGGGGCAGCCGACCAGCATCCCCTGGCGCGACTGGATGGTCTGCACGAAGGTCGCGGCCTGGAGGAGACTATCGGGGGTTCCGGCATCGAGCCAGGCGCAGCCGCGCCCGAGCCGCTCGACATGGAGCGTGCCGTCCTCGAGATAGAGCCGGTTGAGATCGGTGATCTCCAGCTCGCCGCGCGCCGAGGGGCGGATACGGGCGGCGAGGTCGCTCACCCGCTGATCATAAAAATAGAGCCCGGTGACCGCCCAGTTGGAGGCCGGCGCCGCTGGTTTTTCGACGATCTCGGCGGCGCGGCCCGCGGCATCGAAGCTGACGACGCCATAGCGTTCGGGATCGCGCACGCGATAGGCGAACACCGTCGCGCCGTGCCGCCGCCCGCTCGCCCGGCGGAGCAGCTCGGAGAGGTGATCGGCGAAAATCAGATT
Organism: Pseudomonadota bacterium; assembly: GCA_021841985.1. The sequence goes on from JAKCCP010000285.1 coordinate 4,217, forward strand.
ATCGCCGAGCGCGAGCGCGCAGGCGTCGCCGCCGATCCAGTCGCGGCCGATGAGAAACGCCTGCGCGATCCCTTCCGGGCGCGGCTGCTCGGCATAGGCGATGCGAATGCCCAGACGCTCGCCATCGCCGAGCAGGCGGCGGAACTGCGGCAGATCGGCCGGCGTCGAGATCACCAGGATATCGCGGATGCCGGCCAGCATCAGGGTCGAAAGCGGGTAATAGATCATCGGCTTGTCATAGACCGGCAGCAATTGCTTGGACGCCGCCAGCGTCATCGGCGAAAGCCGGGTGCCCGAGCCGCCGGCGAGCAGAATCCCCTTCATACCCCTCCCCCTCCGCCAGCGACGCCGAGCCGCTCGCCACCGTAGCGCCGTGCCTGGATTTCCGTCCACCAGGGACGATGGTCGAGATACCATTGCACGGTGCGGCGGAGGCCGGCGGCGAAATCATGCCGCGCCCGCCACCCGAGCGCCGCCTCGGCGCGGGCGGGATCGATCTCGTAGCGGAAATCATGGCCCGGGCGGTCGGCGACGAAAGTGATCAAGCGCGCATGCGCCCCCGCCGGATCGGGGGCCAGTTCGTCGAGCACGGCGCAGATCGCCCGCACCACGGCGAGATTGGAGCGCGGCTCGCGGGCGCCGATGGCGTAGGTCGCCCCCGGCGCGCCGCGTTCGAGGACGGCGAGCAGCGCCTCGGCATGGTCCTCGACGTAGAGCCAGTCGCGGGTGTTCGCGCCATCGCCATAGACCGGGAGCGGCTTGCCGGCGAGCGCGTTCAGCGTCACCAGCGGGATGAGCTTTTCCGGAAACTGCCAGGGGCCGTAATTATTGGTGGTGTTGCTGACCAGCACAGGCAGGCCATAGGTGTGAAACCAGGCCCGCACGAGATGGTCGGATGCCGCCTTGGACGCCGAATAAGGGCTGCGCGGATCATAGGGCGTGGTCTCGGTAAACGGCGGATCGGCGGGGCCGAGGGCGCCGAATACCTCGTCGGTGGAGATGTGGTGGAAGCGAAACCGCGCTTTCGCCGCCGCCGGAAGGCCGGCCCAGTAGTCCCGCGCCGCTTCCAAAAGCACGAAGGTGCCGGTGACATTGGTCGCGATGAACGCCGCCGGCCCGTCGATCGAGCGGTCGACATGGCTTTCGGCGGCGAGATGCATGACCGCGTCCGGCCGGTGGGTCGCAAACGCGGCCCGCATCGCCGCGGCATCGGTGATATCGGCGCGGATCAAATGGTGGCGCGGATCA
>JAKCCP010000235.1 GCA_021841985.1 Pseudomonadota bacterium
CAGCCAGCGGCGGCTGCCAGCACGAGAGCCAGGGCGGAAGCGGTGACGAAGCGGGTCAAAAGGTCCATCCCCTGCGGGTCCATCCCTTGCGGTCGTATCCCGCCGCTAGATAGGCTTTTTGCCCGCCCCTGTCATCTCCGCCGGCGATCTCGCGCGGGCAGCGCGGCGCATGCCAGATTTGCGCGCCTGCCTTGCCGCCGGCCCGATTTCGCCGCAGACTCGCCTCCTTCGGGAGCAACGCGCTGATCCCAAAAACGTCCCAAAGGAAGCCTCGGTGAGCGACACGGTTCTCGACGTCAAGGGATTGCGCTGCCCGCTGCCGGTGTTGCGGGCCAATCGGGTGCTGCGCGGGCTTCCCCCCGGCACCCAGCTTCGCGTGCTCGCCACCGACCGCGCCTCGGTCGCCGATTTCCAGGCGTTTTGCCGCGAAACCGGCCATGCCCTGGTCGCGTTCAGCGAGGAGGCGGGGGTGTTCCGCTTCCTGATCCGCCGCCGCGCGAACGAGCCCGAAGAGAAACCCGAGGGACCGGAAACACCGCGATGAGCGTCGCCCTGTTCACCCATCTCGCCTGCCTCGACCACGACCCCGGCGGCTGGCATCCGGAATGCCCGGATCGCCTGCGCGCCGTGCTCCGCGCCCTCGAAGCGCCGGAATTCGCGCCGCTGCTGCGCGAGGACGCGCCGCCCGCGAGCCTGGAGCAACTCACCCGCGTGCATGGGCCGGCCTATGTCGTCTCGATTCTCGAAACCCGCCCGGCGCCCGGCGAAATAGCGCCGCTCGATGCCGACACGGTGATGAGCAGCGGCAGCGCCGAAGCCGCGCGGCACGCCGCCGGCGGCGCCGCGGCGGCGGTGGACGCGGTGATGGAGGGCTGGGCGCGGGCCGCCTTCGTCGCCGTCCGCCCGCCCGGCCACCACGCCGAACCCGGCCGCGCGATGGGGTTCTGCCTCTTCAACAACGCCGCCATCGCGGCGCAACAGGCGCGCGCGCGCTGGGGAGTGCGGCGGGTCGCGGTGGTCGATTTCGACGTCCATCACGGCAACGGCACCGAAGCCGCCTTCGCCGCCGATCCCGAGCTGTTCTACGCCTCCAGCCACCAATATCCGTGCTATCCCGGCACCGGGGCGGCGCGCGGCATCGCCGATCACATCGTCAACATCCCGCTGCCGCCGGGCAGCGACGGCGGCGATTTCCGCGCCGCGTGGGAGACGACGATTCTGCCCGCGCTCGACGCCTTCGCCCCCGAATTGCTGATCGTCTCGGCCGGGTTCGACGCCCATCACGCCGATCCGCTCGCCGAATTGCGGCTGACCGAGCGGGATTTCGCCTGGGTCAGCGAACGGCTCGTCGCCTGCGCCGATACCCATGCCGGCGGGCGGATCGTCTCGGTGCTCGAAGGCGGCTATAACCTCGCCGCCCTTGCCGCCTCCGCCGCCGCCCATGTCCGCGCGCTGATGAAGATCTAAGCCAGGAAGTTTGTTCTTTTAAAAAAGAACCAAAAATTTTTTAGTCTGGAAGTGACGCCATGGTTGACACCGCGCCCTCGCCGATCACCATCGAGACCGTCAGCGGGGCGGCGCTCGCGCCGTTTCTCGGCGATCTCGCGCGCTTGCGCATCACCGTCTTTCGCGCCTTTCCCTATCTCTACGAGGGCGAGGAAGGGTATGAGCGCGGCTATCTCGAAACCTACGCCAAAACGCCGGGCGCCGCGGTGATTCTGGCGCGCGCCAATGGGCGTGAGGAGGGGCGCGTCATTGGCGCCGCGACCTGTCTTCCGCTCGCCGCCGAGACCGCGAACGTGCAAGCCCCGTTTCGCGCCCGCGGCCTCGATCCGGCGCGGTTTTTTTACTTCGGCGAATCCGTGCTGCTGGCGGACTATCGCGGACGGGGCATCGGTGTCGCCTTCTTCGCCGCCCGCGAAGCCCACGCCCGCGCGTCCTCCGCCGCCGACTTCGCGACCTTCTGCGCCGTCCAGCGCGCGCCCGACCATCCCGCGCGGCCGGCCGATTACCAGCCGCTCGATGCGTTCTGGCGAAAGCGCGGCTTCACCCCGCGTCCCGATCTCGCTTGCACCATGCGCTGGCGCGACCTCGGCGCGGCCGAGGAAAGCGCGCATCGTCTCGGCTTCTGGATGAAGTCCCTCACCGGCGCGAAGCTGCCATGAGCGCGCCCGCCCCCCTCACCCTCGCGCTCGGGCAATATCCGATCGAGCGCGTCGCCGGCATCGCCGGTTTTGCCGAAAAGCTCGACCGCCTCGCGACTGAGGCCAAAGCGCGTGGCGCCGATCTCCTGGTGCTCGGCGAATACGCCGCGGTCGAAATCGCCGGCGGCGATGTCGCCGCCCCCGATGTTGCCGCCGAACTCGCCATCGTCACCGCCGCCGCGCCGGCACTGATCGAGGCGATGCGCGCGGTTGCGCGGCGCCATCACCTCTGGCTCCTGCCCGGGACGCTGCCCATGACGGAAGCGGGCGTGGTGCGGAACCGGGCGCCGCTGATCGCCCCCGATGGCCGGGTGGCGTTTCAGGAGAAAAGGGTGATGACCCGGTTCGAGGCCGAGGCATGGCATGTCTCGCCGGGCGCGGCGCCCGCGGTGTTCGAAACCCCCTGGGGGCTGATCGGCATCGCCATTTGCTATGATATCGAGTTCCCGCCTTTGGTGCGCGCCCAGGTGGAGGCCGGGGCGTGGCTCATCCTCTGCCCGAGCTGCACCGACACCATGGCCGGGTTCAACCGCGTGCGGCTCAGCGCCCGGGCGCGGGCACTCGAGAACCAATGTTATGTCGCGATCGCGCCGACCGTCGGCCTCGCGCCGTGGTCGGCGACGCTCGACGTCAATCGCGGCTACGCCGGCGCCTTCGGCCCGGTCGATCGCGGCTTTCCCGAGGATGGTATCCTGGCGCGCGGCGCGCTCGATGCGCCGGACATGGTCCTCGTCCGCCTCGATCCGGCGCGGCTCGCCGCGGTGCGGGCGGAAGGCGGGGTGCGCAACCATGCCGACTGGCCGGCGCCGGTGCCCCCGCCTTCGCGCCGCCGCCCGCTTTGAGCGTCCTGGTCCGCGCGCGATGCCGCTGATCTATCTCCTCGCCGGCGAACATAGCGGCGATGTCCTCGGGGCGCGGCTGATCGCGGCGCTGCGCGAGATGCGGCCGGATCTCGATTTCGCCGGCATCGGCGGGCCGCGCATGGCGGGGCTGGGGTTTTCCAGCCTGTTCCCGATGCAGGAACTCGCGGTGATGGGATTGGTCGAGGTCATGCCCCGACTCTGGCGCCTCCGCCGGCGCATGGCCGAAGCCGCCGCCGATATCGCCGCCCGCCGCCCGGCTGTCGTGGTGACGATCGACAGCCCCGGCTTCGCGCTCCGTCTCCTGCGGCGGATCGCCCCGCTCGGCGTCAAGCGCGTCCATTACGTCGCGCCGCAGGTCTGGGCCTGGCGCGAGGGCCGGGTGCGCGATTTTCCCGGGCTCTGGGACCGTTTGCTCTGTCTTTTGCCGTTCGAGCCCGGCTATTTCGCGCAATTCGGCCTGGAGGCGCGCTTCGTCGGCCATCCGGTTCTGGAATCGGGGGCGGCGGGCGGCGAGGACGCGCGGTTCCGGCAGGCGCACGGGCTGGCCGCTGACGCACCGGTGGTGATCCTGATGCCGGGCAGCCGGCCGAGCGAGGCCGGGCGGCTGTTGCCGGTCTATGGGAAAACGGTTTCGCTCCTTGCCGCGCGGTTTCCGGCGCTGGTTCCGGTGGTGCCGGCGGCGGGGGCGGTCGCGGCGGCGGTGCGCCGCGCCACCGCCGATTGGCCGCGCCAGCCGCTGGTGGTGAGCGAGATCGCGGCAAAGCATGACGCCTTCGCCGCCGCCAGCGCCGCCCTCACCAAATCCGGCACCTCGACGCTGGAACTCGCGCTCGCCGCCGTGCCGATGGCGGTGACCTACCGCGTCAATGCCCTGACCGCGCTGATCGCGCGGCGGCTGATCCGCGTCCCGCATGTCGCGATGGTCAATCTGCTGGCCGGGCGCGAGGTGGTGCCGGAATTGCTGCAAGAGGATTGCACGCCCGAACGCCTGGCCGCGACCGTCTCCGGCCTGATCACCGAGCCGGAGCGGGCGGCCGCACAGCGCGACGCCTTTCGCGCCGTGCTCGCGACCCTCCACCCGCAAGCCGGCCTCCCCTCAGAGGCCGCCGCCCGCGCCGTGCTCGAGGTTCTGGATCAGGCCTGAGGCGAGCGCGATCGCACGCGAAGCGGCCATGCTTTCGGAGACCGCGAGGGCCGCGGCCAGCGCCCGCCGCCCGGCCGCGGCATCGACCACCACCTCGGCGCCATCGAGGATCGCGGCGAGGAAGGCGGCGTGTTCGGCCTCCAGCGCGTCATGCTCGCGCCAGCTCGTCTCCTCGATGCGATAGCCCTGCCCGCCGGGAATCGGAAGCCCCCGCTCGCGCCCGATCAGCATCAGCTTGCGGTCGATGAAATTGACCGACATATAGCCTTTCTGGGCGAAAAGCCGCATCTTGCGCTCGGTCTTGAGCGAAATCCGGCTCGCGGTGATGGTCGCGACCGCGCCGTTTTCGAACCGCACGCGGGCATTGGCGATGTCCTCATGCGCGCTCGCGATCGGCGCGCCGACGGCATCGATGCTGGCGATCGGGCTCTGCACCAGGGCGAGCACGAGATCGAGATCATGGATCATCAGATCGAGGATCACCGAAACATCGGTGCCGCGCGGCTTGAACGGCGCGATGCGGGTCGCCTCGATATAGAGCGGGTTTTGCATCCGCGCCGCGACCGCCGCGTATTCGGCGCTATAGCGCACCAGATGCCCGACCTGGAGCACGCGCTTGCCGGCGGCGGCAAGGGCGGCGAGCCGGTCGGCCTCTTCGAGGCTGGCGGCGATCGGCTTTTCCACCAGCACATGCTTCCCCGCCGAAAGCGCCTCCGCGGCGAGCGCGAAATGCGCCTCCGCCGGCGCGGCGATGACCACGGCGTCGACGGCGGCGAGGAGATCGGCAAGCGACAGCGCCGGACAGCCTGCCTCACGCGCGACCAGGGCGGCACGCGCCGGGTCGGTATCGGCGACCCCGGCGAGCGCCGCGCGCCTGGCCGCCGCGAGCTTCAGCGCGTGAAACCGCCCGAAATGCCCGGCCCCGATCACCCCGACTCTCACCACGCCGCCGCCCTCCGCTGATTGGCCCGCCAATGGGTAGCAGCCCAAACGAAAGGGGGCCAGAGAGGGCGGGTTTCAGGCCAGGGGCGCTGCCCCTGGACCCGGCCGGGGGCAGCGCCCCCAGACCCGCATCTCCGAGAGACTCTTTGCCGGGTTGCAATCCCCCTTGCGGCTCGCCATTCTCCGCCGCCATTCGCGAGAGGGGAGTCCGCCGTCCACCATGCTCAGCTTCAGCCGCCTCAAAATCACGCTGATCCTCGGAATCTGCGTCCTCGGCGCGCTGAGATCGG
>JAKCCP010000095.1 GCA_021841985.1 Pseudomonadota bacterium
GCCGGCGCTCACCCTCACCGTCGCCGGGCGCTTCAATTACGCGCAAACCGATCTCGTCGGCGTCGATTCCAATAACGGCGCGCTTTCCGGCAACCATGATTATGCGCATTTCAATCCGCAAATCGGCCTCACCTACAAAATCAACCCGCATGTCACGTCCTACGCCGATTTTGCCGAATCGAACCGCGCGCCGACGCCGGAGGAATTATCCTGCTCCGACCCCGCGAGCCCATGCACGCTCTCCAATTTCTTCGCCGGCGACCCCAACCTCAAACAGGTGATCGCGCATACGCTCGAAGCGGGATTGCGTGGCCAGTTCACGCCCTATGGCAACGCCAATTTCGTCTGGAACGTCGGCGCCTACCGCACCGACACGATGAACGACATCCAGTTCATCTACAGCCCGCTCCAGGGCGCGGCCTATTATCAGAATATCGGCGACACGCGCCGCCAGGGCGTCGATATCGGCGGCACGCTGACACAGGGAAAATTCGAATTCTTCGCCAACGCCTCCTACATCAACGCGACCTATCAGAACGGCCTGACCATTTCGAGCCCGAACAATCCCGGCGCCGACGCCAACGGCAACATCCATATCCGTCCCGGCGACACCCTCCCCGGCATTCCCCCCTGGATCGCCAAGATCGGAGTCTCCTACAACATCACCGAGGCGTGGCAGATCGGCGCCAACGGCACTTATGAGGACGGGCAATATCTGTTCGGCGATCCGGCCAATCTGCTGCCCCCCACCGGCGCCTATTTCGTGACCAACTTCAACACCAGCTATCAGCTCACCAAGCACATCAAGCTGTTCGGCCTCGTCAACAACGCTTTCAACGCCAATTATTACACTTACGGCACGCTCAGCCCGACCAATCTGGTGCCGATCCCGATCGCCCCCGGCGCCTCCAACCCACGCGCGCTCGCGCCGGCCAACCCGATCGAGGGCTATGGCGGCATCACGGTCTCGTTTTGACGCCCGGGGACGCCGCGCCTCGACAAGCGCGCGCCGGTGTTCCTATACTCAAGCCGCGCCGACAGATCTGGCGCATGACTTTGATAAACAGGCCCAATTTAGTCTTCTATCGAAGGAGAACAAGATGCATCGGTTGATTGCGACCGCGACACTCGCCTTGGGTGCGCTGGCCTTGGCGCCCATGGCGCACGCGGCTGGCGACGCTGCCGCCGGCAAGGCCCTGTTTCAGCAGAAATGCACGCTGTGCCATTCGCCGGAAAAGGGCGTGAACAAGCTCGGGCCGAGTCTCTGGAACGTCGCCGGCCAGCCCGCCGCGGAGGTGCCGAATTACACGTTTTCCGCCGGCATGAAGGAGTCGCACATCACCTGGGATGACGCCTCGCTCGACAAATGGCTCACCAACCCGCGGGCGATGGTGAGCGGCACCAAGATGATTTTCCCGGGCCTGCCCAGCGAAGCCGATCGCCAGAACGTGATCGCTTATCTCAAAAGCCTGAAATAACGCTTCTTTCCTGAATATCGCGCAAGCGCGCGGCGAGTTGCGCGACGGTCGCGCGATCGCCGCGCCGCTCGCTCGCGGCGATCGGGATATCGGCGATGATGCGCGCCGGCCTTCCGGCCAGCATCAGCACGCGATCGGCGAGAGCGGCGGCATCGGTGAGATCATGCGTGACCAGGAGCGCCGCCGTCGGCCGCGCCTCCCAGGCTTCCAGCAGCACGGCGCGGCCGAGATCGGCATTGCCCGCGTCCAGCGACGCGAAGGGTTCATCGAGCAACACCAAAGCCGGCGCGATCGCGAAGGCGCGGGCGATCGCGACCCGGCGCGCCATGCCGAGCGAAATCCGGCTCGGGTAGGAATCACGCTCGGCCCACAGGCCAAGCCGCTTGAGCAGCGCCGCCGCCGCCGCGTCCTGCCCCGGCGGCAAAACCAGCGCCAGATTCTGCCAAACCGTCCGCCACGGCAGGAGCCGCGGCTCCTGAAACACCATGCCGAGGCGCGGCGGCGCGACACCCGCCGGCGCCGGCCCACTCTGCCTCGGCCCACTCTGCGTCCAGGTGATCTCCCCCTCGAAAGTCTGATCGAGACCGGAAATCAGCCGCAACAGTGTCGTCTTGCCGCAGCCGGAGGGCCCGACCACGGCGACGATCTCGTGCGCGCCGAGCGCGAAAGCGAGATCGGCGAGCACCGGCTCCCTCGCGCCCGGAAACGTCTTGCGCCGGATCAAAACCTCGAGAATCACCGTCGCCACCGATTGGCCCAATGTTCCAAAGGCTGCCACCCTCCCCATTCGATGGCCTGCACGACCAGGATGAAGGCAAGGGTATAGGCGAGAATATCGGTGACATCGAACAGTTGAAAATATTGCTCGATCGCGAAGCCGACACCGTCGCTGCGGCCGAGCAATTCCACCACCAGCACGATCTTCCAGATGATCGCGAGGCCGGACCGCGCGGCGGCAAAAAAATACGGCGTCAGTTGCGGCAGGATGACATGGCGCAGCACCGCCCATCGCCCCATGCGATAGCAGCGCGCCATCTCGAGCAGGCTGCGGTCGAGCGTGCGCGCGCCCTCGCGCAGCGTCACCGCCGTGGACGGCAGCTTGTTGAGGGCGACGGCGATGATCGCGGTCGGCTCGTTCAAGCCGAACCACACATACATCAGCATGATCGAGACCAGCGCCGGCAGGTTGAGCAGAACCGTGAGCCAGCTATCGAACGCGAGATCGAGCCGGCGCCAAATCCCGAGCGCGATCCCGATCGCCGAGCCGACCACCATCGCCAGCGTGAAAGCGCCGGCGACGCGGAGCAGGGTGATGCCGAGATTGGCGAGGAGATCGCCATGCAGCGCCAAATGCAGCATCGCCCGCAACACCCGCGAGGCGGGCGGCAGCAATCGGCTCTCGGCCAGCCGCGCCGCCGCTTCCCAGACCAGCAGGAAAACGACGATCGAGGCGAGGCGCGCGCTGGCCGAAACCCGGTTCAGGAGAGCCCCGTCCGCCAGAACGTGCCCGGCGCCAGATCCTTGGCGTCACCGACCAGAGCCGGGCCGCCGGTCGCGGCGAGAACCTGAAACAGCGCGGCGGCGGCGCCTTGCGCGGCGGCGGGCGAAAGACGCGGGATACCGGCGCGGTAGGCGTCGCGGAGATGCGCGAGTTCGGCCGCGTTCGCCGCCCCGGTCAGTGGCGCGATCGTCTCCCATTCGGGGTCCGATGTCGCGAGCAGCGTCTGCGCCCTGGCCGCGCTCGCGACGAAGCCATCGAGCAACCCGCGTTGGGCGTTCGCCCAGCGCGCCGAGAAGACATAGCCGACGAACGGCACCTCCGGCGCGATGCCGAGCCCGGCGACCGCGGTTTCCATCGCCAGCACGCGGCGCATGCCGGCGGCCTCGGCGCGGGCGGCGAAGGGCCAGAAGGTGAGTTCGGCGTCGAGGCGGCCGCTCCGCAGTTCCTCGCCGAGCAGCGCCGGGGCGCCGAAACTCGGCCGCGTCGCATGGGCGAGATCGAGATGGTCGTGCCGCTCGGCATAGGCGCGCAGAATGAGCCAGCTCTTGTCGAGCGCGCTGCCGGCGACACCGAGCCGCTGGCCGGCGAGATCGGGAAGTGTCCTGATCGGCGAGTCGCCGGGCACGATGACGCTGCCGAGCGCGCTGGAAAACGGAATGAAACTCCAATCCGCGCCGCCGCTCCGCTGCCGCGCGACCCATAGCCAGTCCTGCAGGATGACATCGACCTCGCCGGCTTGCAGGGCCACCTGCGCCGCTGGCGAGCCGGCGTATTGGCGGATGTCGAGCGCAACCCCGGCGGCGGTATCGAAGCCGTGGCGGCGGATGACGTCGAGCACCCAGGAAAAGGAGCCGAACCGTAACACGCCGATGCGCAACGGCGGTCCGGCCTCCGCGAGGCGCGGCGCGGCCGCTCCCATCGCTCCGGCGAACGCGGTTTTCAGAACGGCACGGCGGCGTAGCATGCGGTTTCCTCCCGGCCTCGCCCCATGATCCCCTTGTCGGCTCTCATCGCGGATCCCAGGGGGGGCGGGGATATGGTCGCGCAAAGCCGGCTTCTGTCAACGGTGCCGCGCAACCCGTTCACGGTGTCGGGAGGATGCGTTCCTCGAGCAGGTAATCGAGGCCGCGCCGCCAGCTTTCATCGGTATTGCCGCGGATATCGACACTCCCGGCGGCAAGCTTGCGCCCGCTATCGGCATCTTCGATCACGACATTGATGTTGAGGATCAAATCGCTCACTTTCTGCACCCAGCCATAGGCCGCCTCGCTGGCGCCGAGTTGTCGCGCCAGCGAAAGCTCGCAGCCATTGCAGTTCATGATATCCGGCAGCTTGGCGAGTGCCGCGCGGGCGGGGGCGGAATCGACCACCTGATAGCGGCCCGATCGCGCGAGGCGAGCGCGCAAGTCGCCACCGAGTGCTGCCAGCCGCGCGCGTTCGGCCTCGCTCGGCGGCGCCGGTGAGGTGTCGATCAGCGCGAAGTCGAACACCGCGATCGTCGGCGGCGCCGCGGCGGCGGCATGGAGCCCGGAAAAAACGAGCGGAAAAATCAGTCCAAGACGCGAAAATTTGTTCACAACGCCTCCCTCTGTTATGCGATGCCATAAGCTGGCAGCATGATGATGAACGCGCGCCAGCCCCGCGCACAAGAGGAGGAGACGGATGGTTTTCCGCGCCTTGCGGATCGCGCTGGTTTTCGCCGCCGCCGTTGTCCGGCCGGCCTCGGCCGCGGATCAGCCGCCAGCGCCCGCCTCGCCGGCCGCGACGCCAGCCGCGACGTCAGCCGCCTCGGCGACGCCGATCGCGATCGTCTATCTCGCGCTCGCGGTCAAACGCAGCTTACCCGAAAGCTATCTCGACCAGCCGCCGGCCGATGAGGGTCTCGCCGGCGCCGGCGTCGCGCTGGCCGACAATAACACGACCGGCCATTTCACCGGCCAGGATTTCATCCTCGATCCGGTGGTCGCGCCCGATGAGGCCGGGGTGATCGCGGCGTTCCGCGACCGGCTCGGCAAGGGCGCGCGCGAATTCGTCACCGACGTGCCGGCGTCGCTGCTGCTCAAACTCGCCGATCTGCCCGACGCGCGATCTGCGACCTTGATCGATGCGACCGATGCCGATGACCGGCTGCGCGCCGAGGGCTGCCGGCGCAACGTTCTGCATGTCCTGCCGAGCCGGGCGATGCTCGCCGATTCGCTGATGCAGTATCTGGTGGTGAAGAGCTGGCGGCGGATCATGCTGCTCGCCGGACAAACCGCCGATGACAAGCTCTATGCCGATGCCGTGCGGCGTTCCGCGAAAAAATTCCAGATCAAGATCGTCGCCGACAAGATGTGGAGCTTCAACCCCGCCGAACAGCGCGCCGATACCGGGCATTTCGAGGTCAATACCGAGGTTGCCAATATCACCCAGGGCGTCGATTACGATCTTCTGGTCGTCGCCGACGAGGAAGACAATTTC
>JAKCCP010000181.1 GCA_021841985.1 Pseudomonadota bacterium
CTTTTCCACCGCATGACCGCGTATGCGGCTTTTCTTGCGCCTCTTCTCTTGCCGCTGGCGGCGCGGGCGCAGAGCTTGCCGGTGGTGAACGTCAACAACGAAATCGGCCTCGCCGCCGATGTCATGTTGCAAGACCAGGAAGATCATTATCTCCCCGGAAACGGGCCGTCGCCTGAACTCTCGGGCTGGGCGCCGGGGCTCGATGCCAAGGCCAGCGTGATGAAGGATCTCTGGGGCATCAGCAATGTCTATGCCGCGCTGCGATTCGCTTTCAATGACGGCGAAAGCTCCATCAGTCCTTCTCCGCCTTACGCCGGCACCTATAATCGCCAGACCGAAAACCTGGATGTCGAACTCGGCAAAGGCTTTCTGATCACCGACCGCCTCCTGCTCACGCCGTTCATTCAGGGCGGCTATACAAATTTTCAGTCGAGCGATTTTAACGCGACCGACACCACCACCAATGGCTTCGTCGGCCTCGGCCTGCGCGGCGATTACGCGCTCACTGAACGTCTTGTCGTGACCGGCCGGCTCGGCTGGGCCGAAACCGTGGGCGGCAATCTCAACACCCCGGCCAATTATAATTTTGGCTATGGCGATGGCCCGATGTGGCAGGCGGGCATTGGCCTCGATTACCTGGTCTACAGCCATATCCATCTTTATGGCGGCGTCGATTATACTGATTACACGCTGGCGCGCGGCGCCCTCCAGTCCGCCGGTTTTCCGGACTCGCGCGCGCCTCAGGCAAATTTCAACGACCTCAATTTTCACCTCGGCATTGCCTGGGGATTTTGATCACCGGGGCGAAAGAGGCGTAAGCCTCCGGGCTTAAACCCGGGGGCCGAGCGGCCCGAGCGCCTGCGCGATCCCGCATTCCCCGGGCAGCGCGCCCTTGGCGAAAAGCCGGGTGACATGGCCCATTTTTCGCCCCGGGCGGGCCTCTTTCTTGCCATAGAGATGCGGGATCAGGCCGGGGGTCGCGAGGATTTGCGGCCAGAGCGCGGTTTCCTCCGATCCCACCAGATTTTTCATCACCGCGTCCGAATGCCGCGTCGCCGGCGGCAGTGGCAGGCCGGCGACGGCGCGGATATGCATCTCGAACTGGCTCGCCGGGCAGGCATCGATCGTCCAATGGCCGGAATTATGCGGCCTTGGCGCGATTTCGTTGACCAGCACCCGCCCGTCGCGGTCCTCGAACATCTCGACCGCGAGCAAGCCGACGAGGTCGAGCGCGTCCGCGACCCGGCGGGCGATGGCGCTGGCGGCGGCGGCGGTTGCGGGCGCGATCGGCGCCGGGGCGAGAGTGAGATCGAGGATGTGATCGCGATGGCGGTTTTCCACCACATCGAAGGCGACAGCGGCGCCATCGATGCCGCGCGCGACGATGACGCTGATCTCGCGCGCGAAATCGACGAACCCCTCAAGGATCAGCGGCTTGGGTGAGAGGCGCGCGAAGGCCGGGGCGAGATCCTCGGGCGTTGTGAGCCGCGCCTGTCCCTTGCCGTCATAGCCGAGCCGCGTGGTTTTCAAAATCGCCGGCAAGCCGAGCCGGGCGACGGCGACGCGCAGATCATCGAGCGTCTCGACCAGCGCGAAGGGGGCGGTCGCCGCCCCGGCTTCTGTATTGAGAAAGGTTTTTTCCGCCATCCGGTCCTGGCTCAGGCGCAATACGCGCGGGCCCGGGCGCACCGGTTTGCGCGAGGCGAGCAGTTCGAGCCCGGCGGCGGAGACGTTCTCGAACTCGAAGGTGATGACATCGACGGCATCGGCGAAGGTGCTGAGCGCCGAGGGATCCTCGTAATCGCCGAGCGTCGCGCAAGCGGACACTTGCGCGGCCGGGCTGTCGGGCTCGGGGGTCAGGATATGACAGCGATAGCCGAGCCGGGCGGCGGCGAGCGCGCTCATCCGCCCGAGCTGCCCGCCGCCGACGATGCCGATCGTGGCGTTGGGCGGCAGCGCGGCAGAGGCGGAACGGATAAACGTTTTTTGGTTCTTTTTTTCAAAAAAGAACTGTTCTTCCCCCATTTTCGGTCTCTAAGTCCCTTCCGGCAGGTCGACGGGGGCGGTGGCGACGCTTTCGGTTTGGGCGGCACGGAACGCGGCCAGCCGTGCCGCCAGCGCCGCGTCGCCGAGGGCGAGGATGGCGGCGGCGAGCAGAGCCGCGTTCACCGCCCCGGCGCGGCCGATGGCGAGGGTTCCGACCGGGATCCCGGCCGGCATCTGCACGATCGAGAGCAGGCTATCGAGCCCCTTCAAGGCCTGTGACTCCATCGGCACGCCGAGGACCGGGAGCACCGTCCAGGCCGCGCACATGCCAGGGAGATGCGCCGCGCCGCCGGCGCCGGCGATGATCACCCGGAGGCCGCGCCCGCTGGCTGCGCGCGCGTAATCGGCGAGCCGGTCCGGGGTGCGATGGGCGGAGACGATGCGGCATTCATGCGCGATACCGAGCGCCGCCAGGGTATCGCTCGCGTGGCGCAGGGTCGGCCAGTCCGACTGGCTGCCCATGATCACGCCGACCACGGCGCCGCCTGGAGCGAGGCCGGCGGGCGTTTGGCCGGGAATGTTGGTCATTGGGCTCACGGGGGCTGGGCTCACGGGGGCTGGGCTCACGCGGTCTGGTCGGGAATGAGGCGGCTTTCGAGGCGGATGATTTCATCCTTTAAAAGCAGTTTGCGTTTTTTCAATCGCAGCAGATGAAGCTGATCGGTCGCCGTCTGGCTGACCAGCAAGGCTATGACGGTGTCGAGATCGCGATGTTCGCTGCGCAGTTCATGCAGTTGGCGCAAGAGCGAATCGCGGTCGTTCATCATCGGCTTATGTTCACCCCAGAACGCGGTGCGGCGCAAACCCCGCGCCAGAGCCGGGCTTCGGCCACCCGATCCCGGGCCCCGATCCCCGGTATTGCGCGGCCCGGGCCGGCAAACCAAGTCCCTCCAATGACCCCTCTTACCATGATTTGCCGCCCGCTCGCCACGCCCTTGGAGCGCATTGCCACTTCCTCCGCCCCGCGGCCCGTCCTCGCGCAATCAGAAGTGGAAATCATGGGCCGGACCGGGCTATGGTTTTCGGGTCGCGGTGAGGATCGCGTTCGGCCCTGCCGCGACGGACGAGCCGCCGCGTGCTGGTGGCGCGCTCGTGGTCTTCGGAGTGGAAGCATTCGGAGCGGAAGCATAAGGAGTACGACATGAGTCTGGATGGACGCCTCGGTGCCCTCAAGGAGCGCCATGCTGATCTTGAGTTACGTATCGTCGAAGAGGATCACCGTCCGCGACCCGACAGCGATGCCTTGCTGCGCCTGAAACTGGAAAAATTGCGGCTCAAGGAAGAAATCGAGCGTTTGCGCAAGGACACGCTCGACTAGCCCCGAAGCCGGCCCCCCCCCTCTGGGGGCAACCCCCCTGGGAGCAAACCCTCTGGGAGCAAACCCTCTCGGGGCAAACCCCCTGGGAGCAAACCCCCTCTCGCCGAGACGCGCCGCCCGCCGTGAGGCGCGGCGTCTCTCAGGCCGCCTCGTCTTCCTCGGCGGGCGGCGCGGGCGGCGGCGGCACCGCCTGCCCCTCACGCGCCAGGCGCTCATTGGCTTGCACCACCATGGCGTGCAGGTCGGTCTGGCTGCAGAGGCCAAGGATCACCGGATCGCGCGGCTTGATATTGGCGCTGTTCCAATGGGCGCGGTCGCGCACCTTGTGGATGGTCTCCTTGGTGGTGCCGAGCAGCTTGCTGATCTGGGCGTCGGTCAGTTGCGGAAAATTGCGCAGCAGGAAGGCGATCGCGTCGGGGCGGTCATTGCGCTTGGCAACCGGGGTGTAGCGGGCGCCACGCGCGCGCCGCGGCACCGGGTTGCTGACCGGCAGCAGCTTCAACCGCGCCGCCGGGTCGGCCTCGCAGCGACGGATCTCCTCGAGCGTGACCTGGTTATTGGCGACCGGATCATAGCCCACGATCCCCTGCGCGACCTCGCCATCGGCGATCGCCTGCACCTCGAGCGGATGGACGCCACAGAAATCGGCGATCTGCTCGAAGGTCAGGGCGGTTTTTTCGATCAGCCACACGGCGGTGGCTTTCGGCATCAGGGGCAGGGGCATGGCTTGGCACTTTCATATCCCGGCGACCGAGGCGCGACCGCTACCGACGTATCGATCATTTCGGCCGGAGCCCGGTCCGAAGCCGCGGACGGTCATGGAGAAAGCGTGGATATGACCGCCGCGACAGGCGCGGTCAAGGCCCGAGGCGGGGTGATGGCGAGGAAAATCGCCCCCTTCCCCGGTCACGATCCCCCCTTCCCGACGATCAGGGCGTCCACCGCGACGATCTCGCCGGCGGCGGCGATCAGCGGGTTGAGATCGATCTCGCGATAGCGTCCGGCGTGGTCGGCGGCGAATTCCGAAAACCGCGCGATGATCCCGGCGAGCCGGTCGCGGTCCACCGCCGGCGCGCCGCGGAAGCCATCGAGCAGCCGCGCGGCACGGAGACGCGCGAGCATCGCCCGCGCCCCGGCGACCGAGACCGGCGCGAGATCGACGACGCTATCGTGCAGCAATTCGACGAAAATACCGCCGAGACCGACCACGACCAGCGGCCCGAAGAGCGGATCGACGCGCGCCCCGAGCATGATTTCGAGCCCGTCCGGGATCATTTTCTGCACCAGCACCGCGGCGCCGCCAACCCCGGCCCGCGCCGCCGCCGCCAGCACCGCCGCCGTCGCCGCGCGCACCGCGCCGGCATCGGCAAGGCCAAGGCGCACCCCGCCGATCTCGGTCTTGTGCGCGAGCGCCGCGGCGTGAACCTTGACCGCGACCGGAAAACCAAGCCGCGCGGCCGCCGCGGCGGCGCTTTCGGCGTCAGTGGCGCGGGCTTCGGCAACCATCGGAATGCCATAGCGTGCGAGCAGCGCCTTGGCCCGCGCCTCGCCGATGATCGCATCGTCGGCGTCCTCGGCGAACGCGCGGGCGACCTCGTCCCGCGCCGCCGCCGCAACCAGGCGCTCGGCCGGGGCGAGCCCGCGCGGCGCCTGTGGGCGGGCGAGCCAGGCGGCGAGGGTTGCGAAACAGCGATCGGTCGAGCGGAACAGCGCGCTGTGGGCGGCGGTTTCCGCCTCGCGCGTGCCCGGCCCCTCGAGATGCTCATTGGTCCAGATCGAGCAGACGAATTTCCCCGCCGACGCCGCCAAGGCATCGAACGCCACGATGCGCTTGATCACCGGCTCGTAGGCATAGACCGACGGCACCACGAGCGCGGCATAGGCGGGATCGGCGAGGAGGGCGCCGGCGCAGGCATTGAGGCTTTCGGGATCGGTGAGCACCTGCGCGGTGACATCGCAGGGGTTGCGCGGCGAGCCGAATTCGGGAATGCGCGCTTCCAGGACGGCGCGGGTTTCGGCC
>JAKCCP010000357.1 GCA_021841985.1 Pseudomonadota bacterium
CGTAAGACGCCGGAAGAGCCAAAGCGTCGCCAGCGGCGCGAGCGCGGCGGCCCAAACCGGGGCCGGCCGGGCATGCATGGCCCGGCCATCGGCGAGAATCCGGCCATCGGCGAGAATGGCGCCGCCGGCGAGGAGCGCGAGGGCGGCGACCACGCCGATGGCGGTGGCTTGGCCCTGCCGCCAATGGCCTTGGCCACCGCCGATCCCCGCCCCCAGCACGGCGCCGGCGAGCGCCAGCGCGAGCGGGACTGTGCTGTCGCCTCCCCCGATCGCGACGAACGCGGCGGCGAGGGCGGCAGAGAGGGCGGCGAGCGGCCAATGGGTGGGCGGCGGCACGGCGCGAAGCCCGGCGAGCAGCGGGAACCCGATCAGCGCCGCGGCGAGCGCGACCACCGATTCGCCGCGCCAGGCGGCGGCGATGGCGCCGAGGCTCCGCTCCGCGCCGCCGAGCCACCAGGCTCCGGCGAGCACGGCGAGGCCGAGCAGGAGCGGTGGGGGCAGGAGGGGCGAGGGGAGGTGCCGCGCCGCGCCGCGCTTGCCCGCCCGCGGCATAGCGAGCCCGCCGAGCAGCATCGCCGCCGCCGCGATCACCGCGATTCCGAGCCGGCGGGAATCATGCCCCGCATGGCCGAGTTGCGTGAGCCAGCCGGCCAGCAGGCCGACCGCCGCGGCGACGGCGGCAAGATGGCGAAACCGTCTCCGGCGGCCGAGCCCGGCGAGGCTGGCGGCGACAAAAAACCCTATGGCGGGACCACGCCATTGGCTGGCAAAAAGCAGTTCGATCGCGGGGCGCCAGGCGGTCATGCCGCGCGGCATGGCGGCGTCTCGTGGTGGCGTCAAGATGAGGAGCAAAAGGCGCGGATGAGCGGCATCAAGCTTTCG
Organism: Pseudomonadota bacterium; assembly: GCA_021841985.1. Next base: position 883 of record JAKCCP010000357.1, read on the forward strand.
ATACGGATCTGGGACGCGCCGGTGCGGCTGTTTCACTGGCTGCTGGCGGCGCTGATCGTGGCGCTCTATGTGAGCCGGTTCCTCGATCTCATGTGGCTGCATTACCGGCTTGGCGAAGTGACCCTGAGCCTGCTGATTTTCCGTCTGTCATGGGGATTTTTCGGCAGCGAGACGGCGCGCTTCGCGACCTTCCTCAAGCCGCCGCGCTCAGCCCTCGCCCATCTCGCCTCCTTTCGCCTGGGCACGAAAGGCGAGAGCGTCGGGCATAATCCGGCCGGCGGCTGGATGGTTCTGCTGCTGCTCGCGCTTTTGTTCGCGCAAGCGTTGAGCGGCCTCTTCGCCCGCGCCGATCGCCACAGCGCCGGCCCCCTCAATCATCTCCTCGCCAAGCCCTCCTCCGACCTCGTCTCGGCGTTTCATACCTGGAATTTCTACGTCCTGCTCGCCGCGATCATCGTGCATCTGCTGGCGATCCTCGCTTATGCCGGGATCCGCCGGGAGAATCTGCTGCGGCCGATGATCAGCGGCAAGAAACGCCTGCCCGCCGCGACCCGGGCGCCGCGCCTCGCCTCGCCGCTGCTCGCGCTCGGGCTATATCTCCTCTCGGCGGCGATCGTCGCGGTGATCGCGACGCGCTAGCGGCTCGCCACGGCCGTGGCGGGGCCGCGGTTGACCGCCGGGCCGCGATCGGGCGCAATGGCGGCGATCGGGGGCGGCCGCGCCCCTCGGCGATAATGGCGGAGGAAATCATGGACCAAGCCGGCCTGCGCGCCCGCCAGGCGCCGCTCAAGGAACGCTACCGCGCCGATCCGGCAGCGGCGGTCAGCGCGTCACGCGCCGAGGCGCGGCTGGTCGCGGGCGAGGTCGCTTGCCGGGTCGCAACCCATGGCGGCGAAATCCAGGCCGGGCTGCACCAGGCGACCGGCGGCGACGGGTCGGAGGCGTGTTCGGGGGATATGCTGCTCGAAGCCCTGGTCGCCTGCGCCGGGGTGACGCTGGCCGCCGTCGCCATGGCGAGCGGGGTCACGCTGCGGGCCGCGCGGGTGATCGCCGAGGGCAGTTGGGACGCGCGCGGCACCCTCGGCATCGATCGCGCCGCGCCGGTCGGGCTCAAGGACATCGCGCTCCGCTTCGAGATCGATACCGACGCCGATGAGCGCACGCTCGCCCGCCTGATCGAGACCACCGAGCGCTATTGCGTGGTGTTCCAGACGCTCCGCCAGCCGCCGGCGCTCAGTTGCAGCTATCATCGTAGGGAGGGCGGCTGATGCGGGCAGTGCGCTGCGTCGCGTGGGGCGGGCCGGAGACGCTCCGGCTCGAGGACATCCCCGAGCCCAAGCCGGGGCCGGGCGAGGTGCGGCTTCGTGTCCACGCCGCCGGGGTCAATTTTCCCGACTATCTGATCATCCAGCGCAAATACCAGATGCGGCCGGAACTCCCCTTCACCCCCGGCGCCGAGGTCTCGGGCACCGTGGTCGAGGTCGGCCCCGGTGCCACCCGGCTGCGACCCGGCGATCGTGTCGCCGCCTTCGTCAGCCTGGGCGGGTTTGCCGAGCAGGCGATCGCCCGCGAGGGGGCCTGTTTCCCGCTCCCCGAAAGCGTCGATGATGCCGTCGGCGCGGCTTTTCTGCTCACCTACGGCACCACCTGGCACGCGCTCGCCGACCGCGCGGCGCTCAAACCCGGCGAGCGGCTGCTGGTGCTGGGGGCGGCCGGCGGCGTCGGTCTCGCCGCGTGCGATATCGGCCGGCATCTCGGTGCCGAGGTCATCGCCGCCGCGTCGTCGGCCGAGAAACTGGCGCTCTGCCAGGAATACGGCGCCAGCGCGACGATCGATTACACGCGCGAGGATTTGCGCGCCGGCATCGCGCGGGCGACCGGCGGCGCCGGTGCCGATGTGATCTATGACCCGGTCGGCGGCGATCTCGCCGAACCGGCGTTCCGTTCCATCGCCTGGCGCGGGCGCTATCTGGTGATCGGTTTCGCCGCCGGCACGATTCCGGCGCTGCCGCTCAATCTTCCGTTACTGAAGGGCGCAGCCCTGGTCGGCGTGTTCTGGGGCGACCATATGCGCCGCGAGCCCGCGCTCTATGCCGAGGAAACCGCTTCCCTGCTTGCCGCGATCGCCGCGGGAAAGCTCAAGCCGCTGGTTTCCCACCGCTATCGGCTGGAGGAGGCGGCCGCGGCGCTGACCGACATGGCCGGGCGCAAGGTGCGCGGCAAGATCGTCATCGTGCCCTAAGGCGGCGTGCCCTGAGGCGGCGGGAGGCGATGCGGCGCGACGACGGCGTTGAAGGCTTGCCAAAGCCCGGCCCCGGCGTCACATCCCTGGTTATGATTCGCGCCCTCCTGGTTTCGTTCCTCGGCCTCACCACCACCGCCACCCTGCTCGTCCGCGCCGCTCCGGCCGCCGCCCAGGCCGCGGCTGAGGCCGTGGGCGAGAGCGCGGTCGATGCCGATTATGCCTTCTATACCGCCGGGCTGAACACCGGCACTCTCGGCACCAGCGTCGATCTCGGCCCGGATGGCTATCGGGTGAAATTCGCCTTCCAGACCGCCGGTCTGTTCAGCGCCTTCGTGCATGGCCAGAACGAGAGCCTCGCCGAAGGGCGCTGGGAGGGAGCGGACGCGGTGCCCGAGCGCTACGTCTCGACCGGGCTCTGGAGCGGCGAGAAATGGCAGACCCTGATCAGCTACGCCGATCAGGAGCCGTTCGTGCGCACCCTGACCCCGCCGCGTGAGCCGGATCGCGACGCGGTGACGCCCGAAGAGGCGCGCCAGAGCATCGATTCGCTGAGCGCCATGGCGCTGCTCGTCCATCGCGTGCAGCAGAACGGCCGCTGCGATGGCACCGCGAGCCTCTATGACGGGCGCCGCCTGATGCGCCTCACCGCGCGCACCGTCGGCACCGAACTGGTGCCGCGATCGTCCCGCTCCCCCTATTATGGCAATGCCGAGCGCTGTGACTTCGAGGGCCTCCTGATCGGCGGCATCGAACACGACAAGGAGGAAGCCAGCACGCGGCGTCCGAAACGTGGCAGCGCCTGGTTCGCGGTGGCCGCGCCGGGGATGCCGCCGTTGCCGATCCGGATGGATTTCGAGACCATCTGGTTTGGCACCGCCTCGATGTATCTGACCAATCTCCGCCCCCGCAAGGCGGCGCTCGCGGCCGGCGCGGCGCACTGAGCCCGAGCGGCGCCGGGGTGGCTGGTCAAGCCGCTTGAAAAGCGCGATACTGCCGCCAAAATCCCCCCCTGAGAGGGCATTCCGCCCGCAAGGAGAACGAACCGACCATGGCCTTCAGTCCCAATTACCGGACCTATTCCGGCGCAACGGGCGCGGCCGCCAGTACGGCCGTCCTGGATGCGGGCCTCCGCGCTTATATGTTGCGCGTCTATAACTGGATGGCGTCCGGTCTTCTGCTGACCGGCATCGTCGCCTACGGGATCGCCAATACCAGCCTGCTCGATCTCTTCTACCCGGTCGCGATGACCGCCTACGGGCCGCATCGGGTGGCGTCCGGCCTGGCCATTCTCTCGATGTTCGCGCCGCTGGCGTTCGTCCTGGTGCTCAGCTTCGGCGTCAACCGGCTGTCCAAAACCGCGGCACAGACGCTGTACTGGCTGTTCTGCGTCGCCATGGGGGCGAGCCTCACCAATATTTTCCTGCAATACACCGGGCAATCGGTGACGCGGGTGTTCTTCATCACCGCCGCCACCTTCGCCTTCATGAGCCTCTGGGGCTACACCACGCGGAGCGATCTCTCCCGCATGGGGAGCTTCCTGTTCATGGGGCTGATCGGTGTCGTCATCGCCAGTCTCGTGAACATGTTCGTTCGCAGCTCGGCCCTGCAATTCGCGCTCAGCGTCATCGGTGTCCTGGTGTTCACCGGCCTGATCGCCTATGACACCCAGCGCATCAAGGCGAGCTATGTGCAATTCGCCTATGCCGACAGCCCGGATGCCGCCGCCAAGCGCAGCGTCTATGACGCGCTCCAGCTTTTCCTCAACTTCATCAACCTGTTCATTCTTCTGCTGCAATTGACCGGGGTGCGCAGCAACAACAACTGAGCGTCGCCACGCGCGCGATAAAACGGCAAGAGCCTCCCGGACACGCCGTGCCCGGGAGGTTTTTTTTGGTCTTCGCGCCTCGCCGGCGGGCGTCGGGAATTCTGCCCGCCGGGGGGTCTCTCAGACCGATTTCTTCAAGGTCGGCGAGGCTTTGAAGCGCACGGTCTTGCCGGCCTTCACCTTGATCTGCTCGCCGGTGCGCGGGTTGAGACCCTTGCGCGCCTTGGTCTTGCGGACGGTGAAGGTGCCGAAGCTCGGCAGCGTGAATTTGCCGTTCTTCTTCAGCTCCTGCACGATCGCCGCCATGAGGTCACCAGCGGCGCGGTTGGCGGCAACGCCCGTGAGTTCGGCGGAGTCCTGGATAACCTGGGCGATGAAAGCTTTGGACATGAGTATTCCTTGCACATAGAGCCCGAGATC